>CAYUMA010000218.1:0-1717 GCA_964445675.1 uncultured Pseudomonadales bacterium
GAAGTCGACTTCGCGACGCAGTTTTATCAAGCTCGCAGCCGCGGGAACTCTTGCCGCGAAATCAACCGAGCATGTTCTTGCGTGGGATGACCGAGACCAGGAGCGTCAGATCTCTGCCAACGACCGCATTCGAATCGCGACGATCGGCATTGGTGAAATGGGCACTGGCGACACACAGACTGCCCTGCGAGTCCCTGGTGTCGAACTCGTCGCGGTGGCGGACGTTTACGATGGCCGTTTGATTCGCGCGAAAGAGGCCTTTGGGGATCATCTCTTCACGACTCGTGACTACCGTGAGATTCTCGCTCGATCCGACATCGATGCCGTCATCATCGGCACTCCCGATCACTGGCACTCGCAGATCTCGATCGACGCCATGCACGCTGGCAAGGATGTCTACTGCGAGAAACCCATGGTCCAGTTGATCGATGAAGGCAGGAAAGTTGTCGATGTTCAGAACGAGACGAAGCGGATCATGACGGTTGGCAGCATGTTTACGAGCTCGATACTGATGGCGAAAGCACGTGAGCTGCTCGCCTCCGGTGCCATCGGAGAGTTGAATCTCATTGAATCGAGTCTCTCGCGCCAGTCGCCGCAGGGAGCGTGGCAATACACGATCCCGCAGGACGCCTCGCCACAGACAGTCGACTGGGATCGCTTTCTTGGCCGTGCCCCGAAACGAGCATTCGAACCGATCCGGCTCTTTCGCTGGCGGAATTATCAGGATTACGGCACCGGGATCGGCGGCGACCTCTTCGTTCACCAGTTTACGAGCCTCCACTACATCACTGGAGCGAAAGGACCATCGCGCGTCATGGCCACTGGAGGCTTGCGTTACTGGAAGGATGGCCGTGATGTGCCAGACGTGTTGATCGGCGTCTACGATTATCCAAAGACAGATGAGCGGCCGGCCTTCAATGTCATCTTCAGAGTGAACCTCATCGATGGCGGTGTCGATGAAACCGGAGGCGGCTGGGTCTACCGCTTTGTCGGCAGCGAAGGAGTGATGTCGATCGGCGGCGGGATCACGCTCTCGCGCAGACCGATGAGCAAGGAGCCCGGCTTTAACATCGATACTTTTCCAAAGGCGGTGCAGGAAGCGTTCCTCAAGGAATACCGCGCTAAATACCCGGCCGCTCAGCCGGCCGTGACTAAAGTAGCCGACGAGCGCTATGTAGTCCCCGGCGGCTATCGCGATCGCCTGGATCACTTCCGGAATTTCTTCGCTGGGATGCGTTCGCGGCAGCAGGTATTTCATGATGCGGCGTACGGGTTTCGCGCAGCGGCGCCGGCGCTGCTGACGAACAGGAGTTACTTTGAGAATCGGCCGTTTTTCTGGAACGCGGAGATGCTGAGAATCGAGGGAGCGTAGGATCGCGCGAGCCTCTGGGTAGTTGGCACGTGCATGTGGCGCAATTTGGTAAGTTGCGCTGCGTTGTATCGGCAAGTGACGAATTGCAGGCAGCGCAATTTGCCAAATTGCGCCACATGCAGGCACCTTGTCCGACAGTGTTTCTCAGGAGCAACGTCTGATCTCTGGAATCACGGACGGGCGTGAAACGAGCAGCCCACGTAGCGCAATTTGCCTAAATTGCGCCTGCGTTGTATCGGCAGTTGACGAATTGCAAATTGCGCAATTTAGGCAAATTGCGCTACGTGCCGGCACCGTGTTTCTCAGGAGTGCTAATCGACCAGACCATCGCCGGCTCGCGGGACC
>CAYUMA010000219.1:0-1542 GCA_964445675.1 uncultured Pseudomonadales bacterium
GGTGGATGGCCATGCCGTGCCGGGTGCTTCATCACGACTCACTCACAACGTTGGAGCGGTTACAGTAGCTGCGACGGCGGCAACGGGCCAGAGATGGACTTAAGCGCATTCATCCAACAATACGGCTATGTGGCGGTATTACTCGGAACGTTCGTCGAAGGCGAGTCGATCGCGCTGCTCGCCGGTTTTTTCGCGCACGGCGAACTGCTCGACCTGCGACTCGTCATCATCGTGTCGTTCATCGGCTCGTTCAGCGGCGATCAGACCGCATACTGGCTGGGGCGCAGATACGGCTCGCGCTGGCGCCCGAGTTCGCCTGTCCTGCTGCGGCGAATGGCGGATGCCGAGCGGTTGCTGAACCGCTATCAGGTTCCGGTACTGCTCGGCTTTCGGTTCGTTTACGGAATTCGCAATGCGACCCCGTTCGTCGCCGGCAGCATCAGCAACATTCCGCTGCTGCGCTTCATCGCGCTGAACGCGGCGGGTGCGGCGATCTGGTCGATCTCGATACCGGTGATCGGCTATTACTTCGGCGAAACGGTGGAGTTGCTGCTCGGTTCGAGCCACATCTACGAGGGCCGGATTCTCGGTGCGCTCGTCGCCGGCGCCCTCGTCATATGGATGGTGCGATATCTGCAAGCTCGACGCCGGGCTGTAAAATCGAGCGCAGCAGCCGCTGAGAACCCGCGCCGCACGCAATGACGGTCTTCAGCGCGTCGCTGCCCGGCAGCATCACGCGCTGAACCTGCTCGGCGGAAACGTGCAGGATCAATCCGGTCGTCGGGTTGGGGCCGGTCGGCACGAATATCGTCGGGCCCGCCGCGCCTTCGTCGGCGAGGAAGCCGGTCAATCTGATGCCGCCACCGACATCGACGATCACCGGTCGTGAAAACGGGTTCTGGTCGCGCTTGCCGAGATAGCTGACGATTTCCTTGACGGGTTGATAGCCCGGAACGCGCTGCACCGTGTTGCGTTCGATCCAGTTGAACGCGCGATTGCCGAACCGCGTGCGGACGATGGCGCCGAGTGCAAAACACGCGACGAGAATCGTCCCGATCGTCAGCGCCTGGCCGACCCAGATCGGCAGGTGCAGGTCCGCCGCGACGAACTCGGCGACCGGCGCCGTCTTGCCGCCGATCCACGTTGCGAGCCACAGCAAAAGGTTCGCGAACACGAATAGCGGCAGGACCACCAACACGCCGCCAATCAGCGTCGTGCGAATGTAGCGCTGCAATCCCGACATACGATTTCCGTGCACAAGGGGTGAGGCGCACACCCTACCATCTAGCATGGTGAGAGCAATTGTAGGAGCGATCTCCAGATCGCGATGGCCGATGCCGATGATCGCGATTTGGAAATCGCTCCTACACCCAGTTCGAGCTGCGCTTCAGCGCCTGCTCAGCGCCCCATACCAGCTCTTTGAAGATCTCCGCTGCCGGCCGCACTGCCTTGATCAAGCCGATGCCTTGTCCGGCAAACCCCGGATTGATGTCGCCGCGTTTGTCGCGCGTCGCCGCCGCCATCACGGGTCCCGACACGGCG
>CAYUMA010000220.1:0-11080 GCA_964445675.1 uncultured Pseudomonadales bacterium
TCGTGTGTGATCATCACCACCGTCAGCTTGAGTTCACGTTGCAGTCCGAGCAGCAGATCGTCGAAGGCCGCCGCGCTGATCGGATCCAGCCCGGACGTCGGTTCGTCGAGGAACAGCAGTTCGGGATCGAGCGCCATCGCACGCGCGAGTGATGCGCGTTTGCGCATGCCGCCGCTGAGCTGGCTCGGATATTTGAGCGCCGCATCTGGGTCGAGTCCGACGAGCGCGATGCGGATCTGCGCCATCTGCTCGATGGTGTCCGGGCTCAAACGAGTGTGTTCACGCAGCGGCACGCTGACATTCTCCAACACGTTCATGTCGCCAAACAGTCCGCCGTTTTGAAACATCATGCCGACGCGTTTGCGCAGCGGTAGCTTGGCGTCATCGTCGATGTGCGTCACGTCGGTGCCGAACACGTCAATGGTACCGGCGGTCGGGTACGTCAACATCGACAGCAAGCGCAGCAGTGTCGACTTGCCGCTGCCGCTGCCGCCGACGATCGCGAGAATTTCGCCACGGTGTACATCGAGATCGACCCCGTCGAGCACGCGCTGGTCGCCAAACTGCATTTCGACACCGCGCGCGCTCACTAATGTCATCGACACGCTAAATCCCCAGGTGATTGAACGCGATCGAGAAGGCGGCGTCGATGACGATCACGAGGAAGATCGACTGCACCACGCTGATCGTCGTCTGGCGGCCGACGCCGTCGGCGCTGCCGAAGGCTTGAAAACCCTGAAAGCACCCGACCAGCGCGATGACCGTCGCGAACACCGGTGCTTTGCCGATGCCGGTCAGGAATGAGTTCATCGAAACGGCCTCCCCCAGCCGATTGACGAAGCTCGCAGGACTCAGCCCCAACATCGAACTCGACGTCACCATGCCGCCGATCAAACCCATCACGTCGGCGTAGACGGTCAAGAGCGGCAGCGCGATCACGAGCGCAATCACCTTTGGCAGCACCAGCAGCTCCTGCGGCGAGATACCGATGCTGCGCAATGCGTCGATCTCTTCGGTCACGAGCATCGTGCCGATCTGTGCGGTGTACGCGGACCCCGTGCGCCCGGCGACGATGATTGCGGTGATCAGCGGCGCCAGTTCGCGCACCATCGACAGGCCCACGATGTCGACGATGAAGATGTTCGCGCCGTAATCCTGCAGCACCGTACCGCCTTGATACGCAATCACGATGCCGAGCAGAAATGCAAGCAGACCGACGATCGGCAACGCGTTGACGCCGGCGACCTGAAGCTCCAGGACGATGCGCCGCCAGCGGATGCGGCTCGGTTTGATGCACGCTCGCGCGGCCGTCGTCGCGGTTTCACCGATGAAGGCCATGAAGTCGCCGTAATTGACGAACTGCTGCCAGGTCGCGCGGCCGATGTCCTCGAACAGGTTCGGGGACTCGCGCTCCATTGCGGCGTCGGCCGTGGCGCTCTTCGCCTCGACCAGAGCGAGCAGACGCGCGGTCGCCGTATCGGCGCCGTCGAGCGACACCTGCCGCCCGCGCGCGCGCAGGTCGCGCGTGGATCGATACAACACCCACGCGCCGACCGTGTCGCATTCGTCGAGTGCCGTCAGATCAAAGCGGATCGATCCCGACGGCCATACGAACTGCGCCAGGCCGCGTTCGACGCGCCCGAGCGTTTGCGCGGTCCAGCGGCCCGTGCAATGGACCGTCGATCCGGACAATAAAACGTCGGCTCCCTGCTGCGGCATCCGTTCTTTGATCGCTCTTCGAATGAGTCTGTATCGCCCAACCATGCGGGGAGTGCAAGGCGCGACACATGGCGCATATAGACACGGCGCAGTGCGACACCCGGTCTGCGACGGCCGCTCTGCTACGCAGTGGTACGATGCGGGCCGATCCGCGAACCGAGTGAACCATGCGCATACGCAGCAAATTCAGGCCTGTCGCCGCAATCGCGGCGCTTTTCAGTGGAGTGTGCGGTGTGCTGTCTGCCGGCGCGGCTGCGATCGAGCACGGCGTCGTGCCGAAGAATCGGGTCGCGAGCGTGACGCCGTTTCTCGGCGACTACGAAGGTCAATGGAATGCCGCGGTCACTGGTGAGGTCACCGACGGGATCAGTCGTTACGAGCTCGAAAACCCGGTGCTGCGCTTGTCGCTCGATGCGGCCAACAAGCTGCGTGTGCAGTTCTTCATGGACCCGGCGTCGGCGCAGCAGAACGACGAACTCGACCTGCTCGGTTTCGGCTGTCACTCGCAAGTCGGGGATCTGCTCGAACTCGACCTGCCTAAGTCGCCGAAGGAACACACCGTCGAGCCGTATCCGCTCCTCACCGCGCGGCTCGACTTCGATTGGGGTAATTGCCCGAGCCGCGTTCACGCGGTGCCGTCGAACGACCTCGAACTCGCGCTGCTGGTCGATTCCGCGCAGCAGCAATACATCGTCGAGTTGCGCCTGCTGAAGCGCGTACAGGGCGACGACAAGATCGTCATCGAGGACAAAGGCGTTCAGCGCGTCGTGAAGGTGCGGCGCAAGGCGAGCGACCCGGGTTCGCCCGGCCAGAACGGCTCGTTGTATGCGCCGACCATGGAATATTGCGTGCTGAACGAACTCGGCGAGGCCGAGCAGTGTTTCGACCGCGAATCCGAGCTGAAGCGGTACATCGTGCCGTTCCCGTTTCCCGGATTTTCGGCGCTGTGGTACACGAAGCAATCGCCGAACCTGAAGGTCGTACCCGGCATGAAGTTCGTCTATCACGAAGCGGTGTTCCACCGCGCGATCCTCGCGGCGCCCCAGTAGTGGCGTACGGCGATGGGGCAACGCGCCGTTGTCCCGAGAGTTCGCGCGATCGACGGCGCGATCCCCGCGGCGCCTCAGTAGTCGAGCGATTCGACGGGAAAGCGCGGCGTCGTTCCGAGAATCCGCGCAAGCGTTGCTTCGATCGTCGCGGCATCGTTGTCGAACGCGCCGTGCGCTGCCTTGATCTGCTTGCCGCGCGGACCGGTCGTTACCTGCGGTGTGTCGACGACGTGAAGGTTGGGATTTGCCGCGCCCCAGAATGCCTGCCAGCGCGGCACCGCGGGCGGTGACGCGCGATCGTGCCAGTCGGCGTTCGCGCCCGGATCGAACACGTTCGCAAGCCCGAGGATCGGCGTCTTGTGGTCGGATTCGAGCGCGCGACTGACGAGGTACAGCAGCGACTTCTGATACGGCCCGACGGTGTCGTCGAGTTCACGTCGATTCGACAACAGATGGATATGCAGCGCCTCCTTCGGCAGCGCGCCCGCTTCGACCGCCGGCGCGTAGTGCGCCAATGCGAACTCGACCGTGCATGCGGGCGCATACAGCGAGCACGACGCGACGCCAATCCCTTTCGGCGTCAGCAGGTCGAGCAGATATCCGAGCAGGATCGAACCCGCCGAGTGCCCGACCAGATGGATCTCGACGTCGGGCACGGTTGCTTTGAGCTGTTGCAGCGCCTGTGCGATCAGCGCGCCGCCGCGGCCCTCCTCGACAGACGCTGCGGCATTCTGCTTCATCTGGCCCCAGATCGGCTTGACGACCGGGCGGGTGACCACTTCGATCGTGCGATCCAGCGCATCGACGATGGTGTCCTTGATGCGATCGATGAGATCGCCAACGCCTGCGTCCGGCCGCGGCACGCGTTTGAGTTCGTCGTTGACGATGTCGCTCAACGTTTCGATCGCGCCGGTGCGCCACGTCAGAAAGAGCGGATAGATGTCGTTGGCCGCGAAATACGGCGCGAGCACGCGAATGCGCTCGATCGAGCCCTGTTCGTCGTTCAAGCCGCCGTGCGCGTAGATCACGAGGCGCTTGGCGCGACCCGCGCCTTTGAACCACGCGGCCGGCGCCGCGGTGACGAGGTCACGCACGCCGGCGGCCGCGTTCTCGTGCGTCACGATGCGACTGATCACGCGGCCATCGTTGTCCATCACGACGCTATGCCGATACGCCTCGTCGGTGGACCACTGCGCGACGGCGGGAGTGACGCTCGCGCGCTCGACTTTCGACGCACCGGTGAACGAAATTCCCGAGGCCTGCGCGAGCAGCACGCGCGGTTGGCCGGTCTTGACTGTGGTCACCGCGGCGACGCTGCCAGGCACGCCGATCGCGCACACCCACGCATCGCTGCCATAACGCGTCCACTCGCGGTACGGCAACGTCGCAAAACCCGAGTGTCCCCAATCGGTGTCCCACGAGTTCTGTACGACGAAGCCGCGTTCGTTGTAACCGACCAGCGCGAACGCGTGGCCGCCGATGCTCTTCGGATCCGTGATCGCGCCGATCACCGGCAACGTATCGTGGCCCTTGATCGCGCGCGTCGTCGACGCGACGTCCCAGCCGTCGTGCACGTCTGACGAGACATAGAGGGCGCCTTGCTGATAGATCGCGGCCTGCATGTCGACGATCGACGCTTTGTTGACCCGGTAGTACACGCCGAGCTGGCGTTGCAATGCATCGGCATCCCAACCCGGTTTCGGCTTGATGAATCGCACGCTGCCGCCGCGGTCGCGATACGGCCACAGCGCTTCGCTGCAGACGCCGTGCTTGTTCCACGCTTTGAGTGCGCCGCGACAACTCGAGCCGTCGTAATCCTCGCCGGGCCACTCGTCGTAGAAGCGTGCGAGGTGGTAGAGCATCCGCGTGCTGACGCGTTCGACCTTTGTCTTGCTCGCGCGGACAGATGTGTGACCCGAGGCGTGCGCATTGCGCCAGAACAGATAGTTGACGACGCACGCGAGACCGAAGCCGGTGCACGCGCCTTCATTGCCCTGCGACAGGATCAGGCCGGCGCGAACGTACGCCGGCAACAGCGAGCGCACGGTTGCGTCGTCCGGAAAACGCGGCGGCAGCGAAACCACCAACGGGGCGAATTCGCGATCGCGTAAGTCGAGACGATCCGGCCTTGCATCGAGTCGTTTGCCGAGTGCTTGCACGAATTTGGATGGCATGACGCTGTCCTGTGTCGCTGGTCGCATCATAGCGCCGTCAACCTCGACGCGGCGCAACAGCTGGGTACAATGCGCGGCCCATGGATATTGTGCTGTTGCTCAAAGCGCTCGTGCTCGGTGTGGTCGAAGGCCTCACCGAGTTCCTGCCCATCTCGTCGACCGGACACCTGATCCTCGCCGCCGATCTGCTCGACTTCAACGATCAGAAAGGCAAGGTCTTCGAGATCGTGATTCAGACGGGTGCGATGCTCGCGATTGTCTGGGAATACCGCGCGCGCTTCATCGGCGTGGCGCGGGGCCTCGCGACCGACGCGCGCTCGCGCGGATTCGTAATCAATCTGTTCATCGCATTTTTGCCCGCGGCGCTGCTCGGACTCGCATTTGGCAGCGCGATCAAGGAGGCGTTGTTCAAGCCGGTGCCGGTTGCGATCGCTTTCATCGTCGGTGGCTTCATCATCCTGTGGGCCGAACGGCGGCAGCACTTTGTACGCGTGAAATCCGTCGAGGCGATGAGCTGGCGCGATGCGTTCAAAGTCGGTATCGCGCAGTCCGTTGCGTTGATTCCCGGCATGTCGCGCTCGGGCGCGACGATCATCGGCGGGCTGTTGTTTGGACTGTCGCGCCGGACGGCGACCGAGTTTTCGTTTTTTCTCGCGGTACCGACACTGATGGCGGCCGGTGCCTACGACGCGTGGAAAAACCGCGCGCTGTTCGACGCGCACGATATCCCCGTGTTCGCCGTCGGCACCATCGCGGCATTCGTATCGGCGTTCCTTTGTGTGCGCTGGTTGCTGCGCTTCATCGCGACGCACGACTTCACGGTGTTCGCGTGGTACCGGATCGTGTTCGGCATCATCGTGCTCGTCACCGCGTCGAACGGTTGGGTCAACTGGTCCGCGTGATTACCTGAATCGTAGGAGCGATCTCCCGATCGCGATTGCTCGGCGAGGTAGAAGATCGCGATCGGGAGATCGCTCCCACATCACACCGCCCGCCCAGTATCATCGAGCTTCTCAAATCAATCGGACCGCGCAGCTATGGACATCATGGGCAGCAAGGCAATCATCGTCGGCGGCGCATCAGGCATGGCGCTGGCGACCGCCGAGGCATTTGTCGCGAAAGGCGGCAAGGTCGCGATCCTCGATCTCGAAAAATCCAAAGGCGCTGAAGTAGCGCAGAAGCTGAAGGGCACGTTTCATCCGTGCAACGTGATGGACTATGAAGGCACCGAGAAAGCCATTGGCGAGGCGGTCACGGCACTCGGCGGCCTGCACTTCGTCGTTAACACCGCCGGCGGCGCCAGGGCGCAACGTACACTCGCCAAAGACGGCGCGATGCATCCGCTCGACGCGTTCCGCCAGATCGTCGATTTGAACCTGATCGCGACGTTCAACGTCAATCGCATCGGCGCAAAGCACATGAGCACGAACGAACCCAACGCCGACGGCGAGCGTGGCGTGATGATCAACACCGCGTCGATCGCGGCGTTCGAAGGCCAGATCGGGCAGGTGGCTTATACCGCCGCAAAAGGCGGCATCGCGGCGATGACGCTGACGATGGCGCGCGATCTGGGGGCATTGGGTATCCGCGTGATGACGATCGCGCCAAGCCTGTTTGCGACCGGCCTCACCGCCGGCATCCCAACCGAAGCCGAACAACAGCTGACGAAAGATGCGGCGTTCCCGCGGCGGATGGGCAAACCGCGCGAGTTCGCGTTGATGGCACTCGCGATCTTCGAAAACCCGATGTTGAACGGCAGCACGATCCGCATCGACGGCGGCCAGCGCTTCGCGCCGCGCTAGATATCGGAAATCGCGATCAGGAGATCGCTCCCACACAGATCAACGCCCGCTCTTGTGGGAGCGATCTCCAGATCGCGATTCCGACTTGGTTAGCGTGAGCTCTGGCCGTCGTCGATCTTGATGACGGCGCCCGTGACGCATTCCGATGACGGTGCGACGAGATACAGCAACGTGCTGTCCATCTGCGCCGGATCGCAGAGGCGTTTGCGCGGAAAGCCCTTCGTGATGTCGCCGATGCGCGACAGCATGCCATCCATCATTTCGGACGCGAATGCGCCCGGCGCGATGCAGTTGACGTTGATGTTGAAGCGCGACCACTCCACCGCGAGCGCTTCGGTCATGCGCACGATCCCCGCCTTCGTGATCGAGTACAGCGCCGCGCCGCCACCGCCGTAGTTGAACGCGCCCATCGACGCAATGTTGACCATCCGCCCGGGGAGTTCCTTTGCGATCAGACGCCGCGCCACTTCGCACGACAGGATGTAGGGCCCGCGCAGGTTCGTATCGAACACGGCGTCGATCAGTTCGTTCGACATCTTGTGCGCGCGCTGCGCGTCCGGAATGCCGGCGTTGTTGACGCGAATCGTCACCGGACCGAGCGCGGCCTCGGTGTCCGCGACGACCGAGATCAGATTGTCGGTGTCGGTCATATCGAGCCGGATCGGCACGCACGTGCCGCCCGAGGCGCGAATCTCCTTCGCCAGTTCGTCGAGCCGCTCGGTGCGCCGCCCGGTCAGCGCGACTTTGGCGCCCGCTTTCGCCAACACGATCGCGAAGCGGCGGCCCAGACCGGACGTGGTGCCGGTGACGAGCGCGACCTGGCCGGTCAGGTCGATGTTGAAGTTCGGGGTCGGGAAGTTCGCCATGTTCAAAGTGCCGCGTTGTTTTGGCGATGATACCCGGTCAGCAGGAAGCTGAGTGGGTCAACAGGAAGTTGACCGGGTCACGCCGTGCTGCGAGCGGCTACGACGGCCTCGCCGTTGACGCGCAGCCGTTCGCACGTGCGCGCGTGACCGAGTGCCCGCTTCATCGTCGGATAGATGCGAGTTGCGGCGATCGCATACGCGAGCGTCACCAGGCCCCGCTGGCCGAATCGCGCGATGACCTGCGCGCGGATCTCGTCGGTCGGTTCGTGCGCGAGCACCGCGTCGGCGAGGCGCAGGCCGAGCATCGCGTCGCTCGACAGCCTTGGTGAATCGCGCGCGACGATCGCGCGCAACAGTGGCGGCGCAACGCCAGCCTCTTGTGCCATGTTGACGACGAGCTGCGCGCACGGACCGCAATCCTCGAATCTCACCGCGACGATGCGCGCGGCGAACAACGCATCCAGCGAGACGCCTTCACGATGTGTGTTCATCGCCTGCGCGAGGCCGAGTTTGACGAACGCCGGAATCGACGCATCGAGGATCTCGCGCATGTACGTCGCATCGTAGTCGTAACGATGCTCGAAGCGCTGAATCACCGAACGAAGGAACGAGCGGATCATGGCTGTGCTCCACGAACTGAGATGACCGATGAAATTGTGCCATAGCGGATGCGTCATCGGTCCTATTGCCGGATGTTGGTGCGCGCCCGATGATCGCGCACTCGAACCATCCGAAAACGGGACGCATGATGGCGGAGCACACGATGGCGGAGCGCACTATGTATGACTTGAACGGAAAGGTTGCGATCATCACCGGCGGTGCGAGCGGAATGGGTCGTGCCGCGACGTTGCTGTTCGCACGCGCGGGCGCGCACGTCGTGCTTGCCGATCTCAACGTGGCGGGCGGAGAAGAAGTCGCGCGGCTCGCGTCGGAAACGGGCAACGAGGCGCTGTTTCAGCGCACCGACGTGTCGAGCGAGGCGGACGTCGCAGCACTCGTCGCGCGCGCGACGAAGGTTTTCGGCCGGCTCGACATCATGTTCAACAATGCCGGCATTGGCGGCGCTGTCGGCCCGCTGGAGAGCATCAGCGTCGAGGATTGGGACCGCACGCAAGCGGTGTGCCTGCGGGGCGTGTTCCTCGGCATCAAGTACGCGGTTGCGCCGATTCGCGCGGCAGGTGGCGGTTCGATCATTTCGACGGCGTCGATCGCCGGCATCCAGGGTTTTCCGAACCTGCACGCGTACAGTGCGGCCAAAGCCGGCGTCGTCAACCTGACGCGTTCCGCGGCGCTCGAATTCGCGTGCGATCGAATCCGTGTGAACTGCATCGCGCCGGGCGGCATCTCGACGCCGATCCTCTATGGGTTCGCCGGCGCCACCAAAGATTCGATCGACGCGGTGCTCGCGCACAGCCAACCGTATCCGCGCGCCGGTCAGCCGGACGACATCGCGAATACCGCGCTGTTCCTCGCAAGCGATGCGTCGCAGTTCATCACCGGTCAGACGATCGTCGTCGATGGCGGCGCGACGGCGGGACCGACCGCACTTGCGCCAAAACCGGGCCAGAACCGGCCGCCGCCGGAACGCCCCTTCGCGGGGCCGTCGTTCGAACGCTAGCGCACAGAGACGACAAGATTTAACGCGACGAGGAACGTCGCGCGAGGAGAAGCGATGCGTATATCCCAGCGAGTGTATTGGGTCGCAGTGCTCGGTTGTTTGTTCGTCGGTGTCAGCCACGCCATGCCGCAGGCGGTCGACCTGCTGTTCGTCAACGGCAAGGTCGTCACGGTGGACGATCGCTTCTCGATCCATTCGACGCTCGCGGTGAAGGACGGCGTCGTCGTCGCGGTCGGCGACGCGGCGCTCGCCAACGACTTTGCAGCGGCGCGCACGATCGACCTGCACGGCCGTACGCTGATGCCGGGATTCATCGACACGCACTTACACCTGCAGGGTCGCTCGCACCGATCGATCGACGCTGCCGCGGCGCGTTCGATCGCCGACCTGCAGCGGATGATTCGCGACAAAGCCGCGCAACTTGCCCCCGGCGAGTGGATCACCGGTTACGGTTGGGACGAAGCGCAGCTGCGCGACGGCCGGGTTCCGTTGCGCGCCGATCTCGATGCGGCCGCCCCGAACAATCCGGTCGTATTGGTGCGCGCCGGCAGTCATAGCGCGGTTGGCAATAGCGAAGCGCTGCGCCTCGCCGGCATCACGCAGGTAACGCCGGATCCGCAGAGTGGCGTGATCGAACGCGGCCCCGACGGCCAACCCAACGGTGTCATCCGCGAACGCACGGATCTCTTAAATGATCTGGTTCCGCCCGACTCACCGGCGCAGATGCGGCCGAGTTATATCGTCAGCTTGAAGGTGCTGCTGGCGCTCGGCATCACGAGCTTCATCGAAGCGACGTCGTCGATCGACGATGAGCCGGTGGGGGCGCGCGGGCGCCCCGACATTTCGGTGGCGGCCGGTAAACCAGGCGCCGTCACGTTTCCGCGGGGACTCACCTTCAAGCAATTTCAGTCGATCTACGCAGAACTTGGCGCGGAACTGCCGCGCGTCGCGTTGTACATTTCCTATCCGGGCGCCGAACGGCTCAAGGCGTTTCCACACAAGACGGGTTACGGCGACGCGCGACTGCGCCTGGGACCGATCGGTGAGAACCCCTACGACGGCGGGTTCACCGGGCCCACCGCGTTGACGAAGGAAGACTACAAAGGGCAACCGGGATTTCGCGGCAAAATGTTGATCAGCGATGCGGATGCGCAGGAAATGGTCGAGACGTCCGCGGAGCTCGGCTGGCAGCTCGCAATACACGCGATCGGCGACGCGGCGATCGAGCACGTCGTCGGGCTCTACGATGAGGCGCTGCGCAAGGCCCCACGCAAGGATCACCGCTGGTTCACGTCGCATTTCACGATGCTCCCCTCGAACGAGACGTTGGCGCTGATGGCGAAGAACGGCATCTACGCCGCGGCGCAACCGAACTTTTTGTACAACCTCGAAGGCCGTTATGTCGCAACGCTCGACGGCGCGCGGCTCGAACACATCAATCCGGTTGCGACGCCGCTCGCGCACCACGTGTTCATCGCGTTCGGCAGCGACAACCTGCCGATCGGACCGATGGTCGGGTTGTACACCGCGGTCACGCGCAAAGGCGCGAGCGGGCGCGTGTTCGGCATCGACGAAGCGGTGTCGCGCGAGCAGGCCATACGCATGTACACGCGCGACGCCGCGTATTTCACGTGGGAAGAAAAGCAGAAGGGCACGCTCGAACCCGGCAGATTCGCGGATCTGGTCGTGCTCGATCGCGACCCGCTGACGGTGCCGGAAAACGACCTGCTCGCGACGCAGGTCGACCTCACCGTGGTTGGCGGCAATGTCGTTTACGAACGCGCCGGGGCGATGCGTTGACGGAAGTCGTGGTCGAACACGCCGGCGGCCTCGGCCGGACACTGCGTTCGCG
>CAYUMA010000221.1:0-4533 GCA_964445675.1 uncultured Pseudomonadales bacterium
ACCCCCGCCCTTTGATGTGTTGAACGACGGTTCGCCGCAACGCTTCGGGCTCGGGTTCGAGTTGCCGCGCGCCATTATGCCAATGTTAGGGGAAGGCTCGTTCGGCCACCCCGGCGCCGGCGGTCGTGTCGGATTTGCCGACCCCGAAACCGGTTTTGCGGCCGGCTATGCGTGCAACGCGTTGCTATGGGACGGAATCACGCCGGATCCGCGCTGGACCTGGTGCACTGCGCTGCGGGAAATCGTGGTCTAAAGGAAAACGGGATCAGACGCAGTGATGCCTCTGACCCCGTCCGTGCCCGCCAATCAATCGCCGAGCGACATGCCGATCCGCAGGCCATACATCCGCGGCGGCGCCGCGTAGAACAACGACGCGTTGTTCTGGATGCCGCCTGCGTATTGTTCGTCGGTCGCGTTCGTCATCCACGCATTCGCCCACCAGCGTCCGGCATCGAGCCGCACCTGTAGATTGGTCAACTTGCGTGACTCCAAGGTGATGCGAGGGGAATCCCACAAGCCGGCCTGCGTCTCGTCGATATACGCGTAGTCGATCCTCGGTGTCAGCGTCATGTCACCCGTGAGATGAAACCCATATTCGACGCCGATGTTGCCTGTCCACTCGGGCGCGTACGGCGATTTTGTACCGGACAGATCGACGACGTTGTTCGGCGCGGTCCTGAACGGATCGACGACGTTGTTGAACGAGCCGAGTTCGCTATCCAGATACGCGGCCGCTAAATCGATGTGCAGTTCGCCGAATGCGGCCTGCGCGCTCCATTCAACGCCCCAGATCGTGCTCTCGTCTTCGGCGTTACGCACCGTGGAACTGTTGACGGGTACGCCGTTAACCGCGTTCGCGAAGTCGGCCTGATAGTTGTCGAACGTTTCGTAGTAGAGGGTCAACTGCGAGGTCACGCGATCCTCGGCGAATGTAGCCTTCCAACCGGTTTCGTAGTTGATGACTTCGACCTCGTCGTAAGGCCGGTACGGCGGGAAGATGTTGATCCCGCTGACGATGTGGCCACGCGAGATCAGCCCGTAGATGAAGTTCCGGTCGTTCATCGTCCAGTTCAAGCTGACCATGCCGTCGACCGAACTCTCGTCCAGGTCTTGCGAGATACCACCCGCAGGGCCGCCGAACGGAATGGTCGGCGCGGCTTGGCCGAAGCCGAACGTGAACGCGGTGAACTGATCCATCTCGTACTTGCTGTAGCGGATTCCGAGCTCGAGTTCGATCGCGTCGGTGAAGTTGTAGCCGGCGTGGGCGAATCCAGCATAGTCTTCCTGGTTCTGTTGCCACGGCGTTTGGAGCCACGGGTACGGGCCTTGGAAAGGTCCGCCGGTGAACCAGAACCCGGAGTCCGGGTACGCAGGGATATCGAACTCCTGCTTGAAGTAGAACGCGCCCAGAACCCAGTTGATTTTCTGGTCTTCCGGCGAAATCAAGTTGAACTCCTGTGAGTAGATCTTGATTTCGCCACGACTTTGAAACCGGTACGGCAACGGGTCGGTCGCGTTGAGGTCGAGGTTGTTGACGGTCCGCACTTTCTGATAGCCGGAGATCGATGACAGTCTGATGCCGTCGCCGACGTCGTATTTGACATCGAGCACCGTGCGTTGCGACTTGTCGGTGTATTTGAAGTTCGAGTTCTGCGCGATGTTCTCGAACAAATCATGCCCGTACGACGTCGTGACGTTGCCGCCAAAGTCGAGGTCGGCCACGTCGGTCTTCAGGATGAGATCGAGCGCATCCGACGGCTCCCACAGCAGGCTCGCCCGCACTGCAGTGTTGTCCCGCTCACCGGGATTACCCGTGTAGGGCCCGCTGAGGTTTTCGTAGAAGTCGTTGCGCTGGAAATGGGTGCCGGCGAAACGCATCGCGACCGTGTCTGTGACTGGCACATTGACGGCGCCCGTGATTTCGGCCTGCTCGTGGTTGCCGCCACCGATTTCCACGTTGCCGCCGAGCTTGCCCAACTCCGGATTATTGGTGCGGATGAACAGCGCACCGCCCGCCGCACTCTTGCCGACGAACGTGCCTTGCGGGCCGCGTAGCACCTCGATGCCGGCCATGTCGAAGTAGGGCTCGTTCTGAAAGTAGCCGGTCAACGTCGGCGCGCCGTCGCGGTAGATCACGACGCCCGACGGGATCTCGACGTCGACCTTGCTGCGGCCAATGCCGCGGATGTTGAAGACGTTCGCCGAACCAAGGTCCTCGATCAACACAGATGGCGCCGCATACTGCAGCGCAGTCAGGCCGAACACGCTTTTGTCGATCAGATCCTGCCCCGTGAGGACGGTGGCCGAGACGGCCGACGTCTGCAGGTCTTCGGTCCGCCGTTCGGCAGTGATGACCAGCCGTTCGACCGCGGCCGCCGGCTCGGCGGCCTGAACCGCACTTCCCGCACTCAACAAAAAGCCCAACAGCACCGCAAAGGCGCCGGCCATCAAACGCAATCCCATGAAACGAACCGGAATCGTCGACATCGAGGCTCTCCTTCCTCTTATCACCCCCTCGGAGCTTCGCAGAAGGTGAAATCGATTTCAAGCCTCGGCAGAGGGACGATCGAGCTCGAGCGCCGGCAACCCAAGGCCGTTGGTCAGTCCGCCATCGAAACGCGCGAACGAGCGAACGCGCGAACGGCATCAAAGTCGCTGACGGAACGTCTGAGGGGACGGACCAGCGCTGCTTGCCCGGAAAAGTTGCTGATCAGCGTCGCGCCGGTGCGTGATCAGCTTGTTATTGGGCCCCGAAATCATAGGTCAACCGAATGCCGTAGAGGCGCGGTTCGTTCGCGTACGCGTCGGGATGCCCCGGCGCCCCGCTGTGTGCCTGGATGTATTCCTCCTCGTTCGCGTTGGTCACGTAGAGTTGCGCGTTCCACGCGCCCGCCACGAGGGTGAGCGTTGCATTGACCAACTCGTGCTCGAAGATCCGATCGATCGGCACGCCCGCGACAACCCGGTCGGTGGCGGTGACGGTCTGTTCATCGGTCCAGGAATAGGTCACGCGCGGCGTCAGCACCATGTTGTTGCCGAGATTGAAGTCGTACTGCGCGCCGATGTTGAACGTGTACTCCGGCGCCCAGGGAATTTGCAGGCCTCCGGTGTTGATGAATCGCGCCAACGTCGTGTCGAAGATCAGGTCCTCGCCCAACTCGCTGTGAATCCAGGCGGCGGTGAAGTTGAGTCCAAAGTTGCCGAGCTGCGCCTGCGACTGCAGCTCGATGCCATAGGCCTTGGTGTCACCCGACAGATTCTGAAACGTGCTCGAAAGTACCAGCGGGGGTCCCTGGCTGACCACGGCAGCGAACGACGCCTGATAGTCATCGATGATCGTGTAGAACCCACCGAACTGAGTGAGAACCTGGCCATCGAAGAGCGTACCTTTCCAGCCGGTCTCGAAACTGGTCGAGTTTTGATTGTTGAAGCTGGGCACGCCGGCGACGACGCTGGACCCGCCGGTGGTGTTTCCCGTCGCAACGAATGCGTAGAAGTAGTCGTCGGCGGTGGGGTGCCAGTTCAGGGCAACCTTGTAGTTCCCGGTCTGCTCGTCGTAGGAGTCGTTGCGTCGCAGGAACGGCGCGCCGCCTATCAACAGCCGTGCATCCTGCTCGGATTCGTAGTACTGCCCTCTGAGCCCAAGCTCGAGTTCGAGGGTTGGCATCAGGTCGAAGGCGACCTGCCCGTAGACGGCTTCGGTTGTGCGCGGCGTATCCCACAGGATCGACAGTCCCAGCACGGGCACAGGATTCGGCGCCCCGGTAAAGATCATGAAGCCGTCGTCGCTCGGGAACTCGAGCTCCTCGCGGCGATAGAAGGCCCCGACCAGCCAGCGGATCGTTTGATCCTCGGCAGACAGGAACGTGGCTTCCGACGTATACACACGAAACTCGGGCAGGAGGTGCTGGCGGATATCGGCGTCGACGCTGCCGTCGTCGTCGTTGCGGATATGCGTCTTGATGTCCTGGACGCCTGATACCCACTGCAGCGCGCTGCCGCCATCGAAGTCGTAGCTCAGCCTGAAGATGCCCCGCAGCATTTCGTCGTCGGCGAGCACTCCGACGAAGTTGTTGCCGACTGTGTAAAGGTCATCGGAGATATTGCCGAAGGGCCGGCCGGTGAGCGCTCCGACGGGTGTCGGAAATCCCGGCACGTTGCCGTACACGTGTCCACCATGGTCCAGCTTGTTGTAGTCGAACTTGAAGAGCAGCTCGAGCGGATCGTTGGGCTTCACGACGATGCTGACACGCATACTGTTGTAGTCGATATCGCCAGGCTCGGCCGGATTGGGGATTGTCGCTGCCTGGTCCATGAACACGTCGAAGAAACTGTCGCGACTGGTGTGGCTGGCCGCCACCCGCATCGCGGCAATGTCGCCGAGCGGGATGTCGATGGCGCCCTGCAGTTCTTGTTTGTTGTAGTCGCCGTAGCCGGCCTGGATGTATCCGTCGTACCCACCGCCGATCACCGGATCCCGGGTATTGACGAAAATCGCACCGCCCGCGGCATTTTCACCCACGAATGTTCCTT
>CAYUMA010000222.1:0-5900 GCA_964445675.1 uncultured Pseudomonadales bacterium
AGTGGGCGTTGGATTGGGTTGGCGCGCTCGGGCGAGCGTCGATGGTCTGGTTCTTGTCGCTGGCCGGTTTGCCGCGGCGCGGTGACATGACGTTGCTCGTCAAGCAGATCTATGCGATCGGGGTTTTGTCGCTGATCATCATCGTGTTGTCGGCGTTCTCGATCGGCGCGGTGCTCGCCCTGCAGGGTTATACCCAACTCGCCCGCGTCGGCGCGCAGGAGTCCGTTGGTCTGGGCGTTGCGCTGGTGTTGTTGCGCGAACTCGGACCCGTCGTGACGGGACTGTTGTTCGCCGGCCGCGCCGGCTCCGCGATCACGGCCGAGATCGGCTTGATGAAGGCGACCGACCAACTCTCCAGCATGGAGATGATGGGGGTGGATCCGCTGCATCGCATCGTCGCGCCGCGGTTGTATGCCGGCATGATCTGCATGCCGCTGCTGACGCTGATCTTCAATGCCGTTGCGATCTGGGGTTCGTCGATCGTCGGGGTCGACTGGCTCGGAGTTGATCCGGGCGGTTTCTGGGGCGGCATGCAGGACGGCGTCCAGTTGTGGGAAGACGTTGGCAAAGGCATGGTCAAGGCCGGATGCTTTGGCGCGGTCATCAGTTGGATCGCAGTATTTCAAGGGTATGATTCGATGCCCACGGCGGAAGGCATCAGCGCGGCCACGACGAAGACGGTGGTGTACTCGTCGGTTGCGGTGTTGGCCTTGGACTTTATCCTCACGCTGGTGATGTACGGAGAATTCAATTGATCCGGATGCGTACCCTCGAAATCAGCGTCGGCGCCTTTGTTCTGGCCGGAATCCTGGCGCTCGTCTTCCTCGCGTTTCGAGTCAGCGGCGTCGACGTCGGCGCCACCAGCGGCACATATATCCTGAAGGCGAAATTCGATGATGCGGCCGGACTTCGGGTACGTTCTAAAGTCAGTCTGGCCGGCGTCACGATTGGCCGCGTCGCGGAGATCGGCGTCGATAGTGCGATGGGCGAAGCGATCGTGACGATGGAGATCACCAAGGAGGTCGACGATCTGTCGATCGACACCGGCGCGCGGATCCAGACTGAAGGCTTTCTCGGGGGGCGCTACATCAGCCTGATCCCGGGTGGCGACGACAAGCTGCTCGGCAACGGCGATACGATCACGGAGACGCAGGGCGCGTTGGTCCTCGAGAACCTGATCGGCGACTTCCTGACTAAATCGGGATCTAAATGATGCGCAAGTCCAGCAGAGTGTTCGTCGTCGCGCTTTTGCTTTCGGCAGGGCTCTCGGCGTTTGTGTCGGCGACCCCGGTTGATCCACGGGTGACGATTCGTACGGCCACCGACGCACTCCTCGCAGTGATCAAAGAGGGTAAGAGCTACTTCGACGCGGACCCCGATCGCTACTATCGCGAGATCGAGCGCGTGCTCGATCCGACGATCGACTTCGACACGTTTTCCCGCGGGGTGATGGCGGTCTTCTACAAACGCGCCACGCCGGAACAGCGCGACAGATTCCAGAAGACCTTCAAGACCGGTTTGGTGCATACGTACGGCAAGGCGCTGCTGGATTTCGGCGACGAGAAGATCGACGTGCTCCCGGCCGACAAACCATCCGCGGAGCCGGATCGCGACAGCGTGAAGATGGAAGTGCATTCGAAAGAGGGCAAGATCTATCCCGTGATCTACTCGATGCGCCTCGGCGACGACGGCTCATGGCGGATGTACAACATCATCATCAACGGCATCAACATCGGACTCACGTACCGCAACCAGTTTGCGAGCGCGATGAAGCTGCCTGCGAACCACGGCAGTCTCGACGCGGTGATCGACGCGTGGGGCGAGACTATTGCGCACGTCGATCCGGTGACCCAAGGCAAGGGCGAAGCCCAGACGACCGGCGCCGGCGAGAGCGAGTGATGTTGGAGCTGACGTCCACGGACGCGCTGCACCACAGCGTTCGAGGGTCGCCGACGCTGGCCAACGCCAAGCTCGCGCGCGCGCTGCTCGATGCGATCTTTGCGCCTCTCGCGGCTGCCAATGCAGCTGCGCAAGAACAAGCGCCAGCCGACGCGCCGCCCCCGCCACCCGTGGTCGAACTGTCGCTGGGTGGCGTCACGGAAGGCAACAGCGTGCTCGTGAGCCTGCTGCTGGTGTGGATGCGCCGCGCGCGCGCCGCCGGAGTGGACATCGTGTTCATCGACATACCTCCGCTCGTGGCGACGCTGATCGAATTTACCGGCCTCGACGAGGTGTTGCCGATTGCTCGACCCGGAGTGCGCGCGTGATCACCGACGACGTCGAGGCGCGCGTGGCGCGCTCGATCGTGCCGAGCGAAGTCACGGCGCGAGGGGACGCACACCGTATGGAAGTCACTGTCGTCAGTCCTGCATTCGAGGGCGTGAGCCGCGTGCGCAAGCAACAGCTCGTTTACGCCGCGATCTCCGAGCTGATTCGTGACGGCGCACTACATGCAGTGACGATTCGCGCCTATACACCGGCTGAACGGCCAGACGTCTAGGAACACGCCCAGTGGATAAGCTGCTGATCGAGGGAGGCCATGCGCTGCGTGGCGAGTTGCGGATGTCGGGGGCGAAAAACTCGGCGTTGCCGATACTCGCTGCGACATTGCTGGCCGATGAACCGGTCGTGATTGCAAACGTCCCACACCTGCACGATGTCACGACGATGATCGAGTTGCTCGGCAGTCTCGGCGTCGAGGTGATGATCGACGAAAAGCTCAACGTCGAGGTGAGCAGTGCTTCGTTGAACAGCTTCCGCGCCCCGTACGATCTCGTCAAAACGATGCGCGCCTCGTTCACCGTGTTGGGGCCGCTGCTGGCCCGACATGGGCAGGCCGAGGTGTCGTTGCCGGGTGGCTGTGCGATCGGTGCGCGACCCGTCGACCAGCACTTGAAAGGACTGTCGGCGATGGGTGCGGAGATCCGCGTCGAAGACGGCTACGTCATCGCGCACGTGAACGGTCGTTTGCGCGGCACGCACATCCTGATGGATATCACGACCGTCGGCGGTACCGAGAATTTGATGATGGCGGCGACGCTCGCCCGCGGCACGACCGTATTGGAAAACGCGGCGCGTGAGCCGGAGATAGTCGATCTGGCCGAATGTCTGATCGGGATGGGCGCGCGGATCGAAGGGCATGGCACCGCGACCATCGTGATCGAAGGCGTCGAGCGACTGCATGGTTGCAGGCATCGCGTGATGCCCGATCGCGTCGAGACCGGAACGTACCTGATCGCCGCCGCAGCGACGGGTGGCCGCGTGCGCCTGAAAGATACGAGGCCGGAGACGCTCGAATCGGTGTTGATCAAACTCGATGAGGCCGGCGCGACGTTGACCCAGGGCAAAGACTGGCTGGAACTCGACATGAAAGGCGCGCGGCCGCGTGCGGTCGACATCCGCACGGCGCCGTATCCGGCATTCCCGACCGACATGCAGGCGCAGTTCCTGGCGATGAACGCGATTGCCGAAGGCACCAGTCGCGTGACGGAGACGATCTTCGAAAATCGCTTCATGCACGTGCCCGAGATCAATCGTCTCGGCGCCAACATCGTGCTCGACGGCAACACGACCGCGATCATCACAGGCGTTGCGCGATTGAAAGGTGCTCCGGTGATGGCGACGGATCTGCGGGCGTCGTTCAGTCTGGTCGTGGCGGGCCTGGTCGCCGAAGGAGAAACGATCGTCGATCGCATTTATCACATCGACCGTGGCTACGAATCGATCGAGGAAAAGCTGACGCAGATCGGCGCGAAAGTGCAGCGCCTGACGGGTCGTTAGCTTGATTACGAAGCCGACAACGAAGCCGCTGACGATTGCGCTCAATCGCGGTCGCATTCTCGACGAATGCCTGCCATTGTTGGCCGCGGTAGGGATCGAACCCGACGAACCCGTCAACGAGAGTCGTAAGCTCGTCTTCGCATCGCGCGACGGCACGGTGCGACTCGTGGTCATGCGCGGCGCGGACGTGCCGACCTATGTCGAATACGGCGCTGCCGACATCGGCATCACCGGCAAGGACACGTTGCTCGAATACGGCGGGACCGGCTTTTATGAACGCCTGGACCTCGAGATTGCGCGCTGCCAGATCATGACGGCGGGTCCGATCGGTGTGCCGCTCGCGTCGGGCTCGCTGCGCGTCGCGACCAAGTTCGTCAACATCGCCAAGCGCTACTTCGCACAACAAGGGCGGCAGGCAGAAGTGATTCGGCTGTCGGGTGCGATGGAGATCGCGCCGGTGATGGGACTTGCGGACTGTATCGTCGACATCGTCGATACCGGTAACACGCTGCGCGCAAACGGTCTCGAGGCACGCGACGTCATCGCGCAGATCAGCACGCGCGTCATCGTCAATCGCGCGTCTTTGAAGACGCGTTTCGACGAAATCGAAGGGCTGTTGCAGCGCCTGAAGCAAGCCGTTCACACGCGGTCTGGCAGGGATGGCTGAACTGCGCGTGCAGCGGTTGTCGAGCGCCGACGCGGATTTTGCGGTCGCGCTCGATCGATTGACCCATTGGGATGTGTCGCAGAGCGACGCGGTTACGCGAATCGCGCGCGACATCATCGCTGCGGTACGCGAACGCGGCGACGACGCACTGCTCGAATACACGCGTCGATTTGATCGGCTGAATTGTGTGCGCGCGGCCGATCTCGAGATCGAGGCCGCCGAACTCGCGGCGTGCGCCGCTGCGTTGCCCGCGCTCGAACGTGATGCACTGGAGCATGCCGCGCAGCGCATTCGCACGTTCCACGAAGCACAACTACATGGCGGTTTCGAAATCACCGACACGTTCGGCAATCGGATCGGGAATCGCGTGACGGCGCTCGATCGAGTGGGTGTCTACGTGCCCGGTGGACAAGCGGCGTATCCATCGACCGTGTTGATGACCGTGGTGCCGGCGCGCGTCGCCGGCGTTGGCGAAATCATCGTGACCGTGCCGACGCCCGATGCGGTCCGTAATCCGCTGGTGTTGGCGGCGCTTTCCATCGCGGGTGCCGACCGGGTGTTCTCGGTCGGCGGCGCACAGGCGATCGCGGCTCTCGCGTTCGGCACCGCCACGGTACCGCGCGTGGACAAGATCGTCGGGCCGGGCGGCGCGTATGTAGCGGCCGCGAAGCGTCTTGTGTTTGGACCCGTCGGAATCGACGTGATTGCGGGACCCAGCGAGATTCTGATCATCTCGGACGGCACAGCACCCGTGGACTGGCTGGCGCTCGATCTGTTCTCTCAGGCGGAGCACGACGCTGCGGCGCAGGCGATTCTGTTGAGTCCCGATGCCGAGCACCTAGACGCGGTGTATGCGGCGATGGTCCGGTTGCTGCCGAGTTTGTCGCGGCGCGACACGATCGCGCAGTCGCTTGAGCGTCGCGGCGCGTTGCTGCACACGCGCGATCTCGCCGAAGCGGTCGCAATCGCCAATCGGATTGCGCCCGAACATCTCGAGCTTGCGGTGGCGGATCCGGACGCGCTGCTGCCGCTGGTCCGCCACGCCGGAGCAATTTTCCTCGGCGCGTCGTCGAGCGAGGCGCTCGGCGACTACGTTGCGGGCCCCAGCCACGTGCTGCCGACCTTTGGCACCGCGCGATTCGCATCGGCGCTCGGTGTCGAGGATTTCAGAAAGCGCAGCTCGGTCATTCGTTGTTCGGCGCACGGTGCGCAAGCGCTCGCGCGACTCGCCGTCACATTGGCCGAGGGCGAAGGCCTCACCGCGCACGCGCGCGCTGCTCAGGCGCGCATCACTAACATTGATCACAACGCGTGAGCGTCGCGAGGGCGAGGGTTTCACAGCGCATGCCGCGCTCCACAGGCGCGGATCATAGGCATCGATCACAACGCGTGAGCGTCGCGAGGGCGAGGGTTTCACAGCGCATGCCGCGCTCCACAGGCGCGGATCACAGGC
>CAYUMA010000223.1:0-2365 GCA_964445675.1 uncultured Pseudomonadales bacterium
GACGCTGGACATGCTGGTGGAGGTGCAGAAGAAGTTGCCGCACCGGCTGTCCCTGGACTCGATCGCCAACGCATCTCGATTCCCGAAATAAAATAAAGTCAGCCCGCAGATGGCTAGCCAAAAACCGAGTGCCGTAAGGAATAAGTACCGTCGCAACTGAACACTTCGATGCAGCGCCTCTCGAAACCTTGCTTCGAGAATCTCGTTTGTCCGCTCTCGCAGTGCTTGCGGCTCGACACTCAAGAGGCCGGCAATCAACTTTACTAGCGCACCGTCCGGTCCATCGCGCCCAGGGCGAGCATCCGCCGCCAGCGGTTCTTCGCGCGTCTTCAGAATCTCACCCTGCTCGTTGATACGAAAGCGCAGCGCCTCGGGAAAACACTCGCGCGCATCGCCGGATGATGGCTCGCCGTCAACGATAAACGCAAAGACGCGTTCGCTACGGCCCGTCGACTTGAAGTGTCGGATTTCGTCGTTGACGTATGTCGACTGCGCGGCACTCGGGCTGCAAACAACGACGAGTGTCGCCGAATCGTCGAGCGCCGCCTTCACTGCGACGGTGACTTCATTCCCGGCACCAAAGCTCGAGCGGTCGCGAAATACCGGCTTGATGCGTGGTGGGATGAGGCCGAATGGGCTCCAGCGGTTCTGCAAGTCCTTCGGCACTTCGAACGCTTCGAGTTCGTCTTCGAGCCACGCGCCCCACGACTTGCCGTTCGAGTGCGGAACGATGTCGTCGTGGCTGTAGCTGACGAATACCTTGAACTTATAGTCGTCCCAGGACTTGCCGATCACGCGCGGTGCTCCCGCCATGCGCTACGCGTGGGCCGGAGCCACGGACCCCTCATCGCCAGCAAGCGCCCCCCTCAGCGTCGATGCTTGTTTTAGGATAAACCCCATATCGGGACACAGCGTGAGAAAAAAGGACCAGGCAGACTCGCCAAAAAGGCGAATTCGCATCCGTCAGCTGCAAGCGAAGCGGGAGTCGGATGAAACCCAGCTAACCTAATCCGGCCGCGTTGTTGAGCCGCCGTCACTCATGCCTGAGCGCTTCGATCGGATTGAGCGACGCGGCGCGGCGGGAGGGGAGCAGGCCGAAGACGACGCCGACCGCGACTGAGGCGGCGATGCCGAGCATGACCGTGTCGGCGCGGAGCAGGATCGGCCATTCGGCGAGGCCTGCGATCAGGTACGACCCCGCGACGCCGGCGGCGATGCCGATGGCGCCGCCGATCAGGCAGAGCGTCACGGTTTCGATCAGGAACTGAGCGAGGATGTCGCGCTTGCGCGCGCCGACCGCCATGCGGAGGCCGATCTCGCGCGTGCGCTCCGTCACCGAGACGAGCATGATGTTCATGATGCCGATGCCGCCGACGATGAGCGAAATCACCGACGTCGCGCCCAAGAGGAACGCCATCGTCGCCTGCGCCTCCGTGCGCGTGCGGATCAACTCGGCCGTGTTGCGCACCGAGAACGGCGCCTCGTCGCCGGCGCCGAGCTGGCGGCGCGCGCGCAACAGCGCCTCGATATCCTCGGCCGTGCGCAACAGGTCCTTCGAATTGCCGAGTTCGACGTAGATTTGATTCACGGCGTCCGGCGTCGAGCGCCCGCGCCCGCCCTGCAGCCGCGCCCGGGCCGCCGGCAGCGGCACGAGCACGACGTCGTCCTGATCGCGTCCGAAGCCCGTCTGGCCCTTCGCCTCCAAGACGCCCACGACCGTGAACGGCACGTTGCGGATGCGCAGCTCCGCGCCGACGGGATCGGCGCCCTCGAACAACTCGCGCACGACCGTCTGGCCGACGAGCGCGACTTTCGCGCCGATCGTCATGTCCCCGGTTTCGAGAACGCGCCCCGCCACGACCGGCCAATCGCGGATTTCGAGATACTCCGCCCCCACGCCCTCCACCCTGGCCGTCCAATTCGCGTTGCCGTAGACGAGCGGCGAGTTCGCCGAAATTTGCCCCGAGATGGCGACGATCGAAGGCACTTGATCGCGCAGCGCGCGGATGTCGCGCTCGGTCAGCATCTGCACGTTGCCCACCGCGTCGCGCCGTCCGCCGCCGAGATTGCCCGGCCCCGATTGAATCTGCAGCATGTTGCTGCCCAGCCCCGCGATCTGCTTGTCGATCGCGCTCTGCGCGCCGGCGCCGATCGAGACCATGATGATGAGCGAGGCGACGCCGATGATGACGCCCAGCGTCGTCAAGATCGAGCGCACCAGATTGAGCCTGAGCGCGTTCAAAGCCGTGCGAAGATGCCGGACGAAATTCATGCGGCCTCCGCCATCACGTCGGCGACAACCCGCCCGTCCTTGAAGCGGATTTGCCGCCGGGCATGGGCCGCCACGTCCGCATCG
Source organism: uncultured Pseudomonadales bacterium (assembly GCA_964445675.1). Classification (GTDB taxonomy): domain Bacteria; phylum Pseudomonadota; class Gammaproteobacteria; order Pseudomonadales; family Azotimanducaceae; genus DATJGR01. Next base: position 2,357 of record CAYUMA010000223.1, read on the forward strand.
TGCGTGATC
>CAYUMA010000224.1:0-2196 GCA_964445675.1 uncultured Pseudomonadales bacterium
GAATGTGTACGTCGCCGGTTCCGCGTGACGTCGCACTGTCAGCGTGATCGTGCCGCCTTCCGTGAACTTCGCCGCGTTCGACAGCAGGTTGAACAGCACCTGCTTCATCTTCACGAGGTCCGCGTGCATCACGCCGATGTCGCTGGGGCACTCGATCACGAACGCGTTGCGATTCTTCTCCACCCCCGGACGGATGATCGACTCGGCTTCACTCACCAGTGTCGCCACGTCGAAGTCTTCCAGGAACATCGTCATCCGCCCGGCTTCGACTTTCGACAAGTCGAGGATGCCGCTGATCAGGTTCAGCAGGTGTTTGCCGGCGGTGTGGATCTTGCCGAGGTCGGGCAGGAAATCGTCCTGACCGAGGTCTTCGCATTCTTCCTGCAGCAGTTCGGAGTAGCCGATGATCGCGTTCAGCGGCGTGCGCAGCTCATGCGACATGTTGGCGAGGAATTCGGACTTGTGGCGCGACGCCACTTCGAGTTCCTGCGTCTTGGTTTGCAGTTCGTTGAACAGGCGCGCGGTGTCGATTGCGATCACGGCCTGGTTGGCGAGGGTTTCGAGCGACGCTCGATTACGAGCGGTGAACGGTCTTGTTCCGTTGCGGATGACCAGGATCGCGCCAATGGCGCCGTTGCGGCTCGGCAGCGGTACCACCAGCGCCGCCTGTTCGTTTCGGCCATCGAGGCGCGCGTACTTGGCGGAGTTGGGAAATTGATTTTCCCACTCATGCACGGGTCCGATTACCTCTACGGCCTGATTCTCGGCGACGCATTTGGCAACGAAGGTACCGCGCGTGAAGTTTCCGTCGGAATCCAGGGGCAGTCGGCGGGCGCCGTGCTGGTCGTCCCAGGCACTGGCCGCGTCGCCGTCGACGTAGGTCACCGATCCAAACTCGGCTTCGCACAGCCGCTTCGCCGCCGACGCAACTTGCGGCAACGTCGCGTCGAGGTCGGAAGGCGCACTCGCGATGATCGCGAGTACGTTGCGCATGATCGTCTGGCGGTCGAGGTTTTCGCTGACGACCTGGTTGCTCTCGCGCAGCTCACGAATGAGCCGCGCGTTCTCGATCGCGATGGCGGCCTGGTCGGCGAAGGATTGCAGCAGCGCGACCATCACCGGCGTGATCTCGTCGCCGGTAAAGTTCGCGACGCCGACCACGCCCAGCACCGTCTCTCCGCGCGCGATGGGAACGAGTGCGCTGGCTTGAACGCCGGTAGCGCTCATTTCCGCCCGCCTCGTATCACTGGTGTGCGGGCTGTCCGCGCGCTCGACTACCGGCCGCCGAGTCGTCCTGGCCCTGGTGAGCCCATGATGGCCGGAAAACACGTCGCCGATTCCCCGCAACATCGGATCGCCGTCGATCACGGCGATGCCGCGCAGCACTGCGCTCTCGCCTTCGAACAACCACAGGAACGTACTCATCCCCGTCAGCCTTTTTGCGGCGTCGGAGATCGCCTGCAACGTCGAATAGAGTTCTTCCGGCGCGCGACTGATCTGGCGCAGGATTTCGCTGCCCGCTTCCTCGCGCCTCAGCGCTTCCGTTATCTCCTTGTTGCGCGCCTGTAACTCGTTGAACAGGCGCGCGTTGTCGATCGCGATCACCGCCTGACTCGCGAGCGCTTCCAGGATCGCCTTATGGCGCGCGGAGAACGGCGTCGCTTTGTTGCGTATCGCCAGAATCGACCCCACCGGGCCATCACGGCCAGGTAGCGGCACCGTCAACGCCGCAAGTTCAGTCCGTCCATCGTTCCGATTGACCCACGCCGCACCGGGATATTCGTCAGCCCACTCATCGATCGGCCCGACCACCTCGACGATTCGGTTTTCGGCGATCGCCGCGCTGGCGAAGTTCCGCAGCTCAGTCGGGGTCTGTACCGCCGCAAACAGCGAGGTGAATGCACCTCGAACTGCATCCCAGACGCGATTCCCATACGTCACCGCTGCAGTGTCCGCCTCGCAGAGCCGCTCAACGGCCGCAGCGATCTGAGGCAACGTCGAATCAAGATCTGCCGGAGCGCTCGCGACGATGCCGAGCACCTCTGCCATCACCTTCTGCACTTCGAGCGCTTCGGTGACTTCACGGTTGCTGTCGCGCAGTTCGCGGATGAGGCGCGCGTTGTCCACCGCAATGGCGGCCTGGTCGGCGAATGATTCGAGCAGCGCGATTTCCTGTACCGAGAACGGCCGCAGTTC
>CAYUMA010000225.1:0-3227 GCA_964445675.1 uncultured Pseudomonadales bacterium
CACCCAACAGTTGTACCTTGGCGCGATTGATCGCAACTCAATAATTTTGTTGGTGGCCAGGGACACAATTGAACTGTCGACACGCGGATCTTCAGTCCGCTACTCCCCCAAGGGCGCTACTCGACCGGCGTCTCGAGTCCAGCGTCGATGCGACGGCCCCGCGACGCCGCGCTTCGCACCGGCATGTTCCGGGTAGACGGACGCGGTGTACAGGTCGCCGTGTGCGTCCATCGCGAGCTGATGAATGTAGATCGCGATGTTCTCCACGCGCTGCAGCACGTGGCCGGTGTCTTCGTCGAGGATCGCCAGATTGCTCATCTTGTCGCTCGCATAGATGCGCTTGCCATAGACGGCAATGCTGAGGGGCGCGATATGCGTCCACTCGTCGATGTAGTTGCCGTCGGGGTCGAAACGCTGGATGCGCGGCCGGCAACCGGGCGCACGAACAGTACGGTGAGTGGCGATCTGGCCGGGCAGGGTCATGTAGTCGTGAAAATTGCCGCCGCACAGATCGGCCACGAGCAGCCGGCCCTGGGAATCCTGCGCGAGTGCGTGCGGTGTGTTGAATTGGCCCGGCCCGCGGCCCCACGTGCCAACTTCCTTGATGAACTCGCCTTCCGGCGAAAACCATACCAGGCGCGAATTCCAGTAACCGTCCGCGACGACGATGTTGCCGTTGCTCTGCACGACGACCGCGGTGGGCCCGTTGAAGTGGCTGGAATCGTCACCCCATTTACCGAAGGTGCCGAGGCTCAGCATCAGTTCGCCGTCGGGACGATACTTGCGCACGGTGTGACCGTCGCGGTCGGTGGTCCAGAACATCCCGTCCTTTTCGATGTACAGCGTATGCGCACCGAGCGCGAAGCCGCGTGCGTCGGATTGGCCCCACTTGCCGAGATAGTCACCGTTGCGATTGAACATGGAGACGCTGCTTTTCCCCATCTTCTCTTTCAGCGCGAGCGGGTGGGCCGCCCAATGCTCGATGTCGCGCGTGAAGAGATAGATCACGCCGGCAGCATCTATCGCAACGCCGGATCCCATTTCGAACTGCATGTCGCTCGGGTAGGCGGGCCAATGCTCGACCAGCCGGAAGCCGCTGCGCGGATCGCTACTGCCCGTTTGATTGGCGACGTCGTGGGAATCACACATGCGCCGATGCTAACGCGGCGCTCGCGCGTTGTGCCACTGCGCTAGCCTCGATTCGTCTCGAATGGCATTTGACCATGGCCCCTCAGTCAACCGGTGCGGAATCCCTCGTAGTCGTTCGCCACGACGGACGCGAGCTTCTGGGAGTAATCAGGAAATCCAAGGTACGGCATGAACACGCGCGGCTTACCCGGCACGTTGGCGCCGAGATACCAAGAGTTGCAGCGCGGAAAGAGCGTGGCGGCTGCGCGCATATTGACGACCTCGACCCATTCGTCCTCCGCGGTGCGCTGCGCCTCGACGGTGGTCGCCCCGGTTGCGTTCATCCGCCCGATCAGCGTCGCGATGAATTCGGCGTGTTGTTCCACACCCGTCACCATGTTGGCGAGCACCGAGGGGCTGCCGGGCCCTGTCATCATGAACAGGTTCGGAAAGCCGGCGGTCATGAGGCCGAGATAGGTGCGTGGTCCGGCAATCCATTTCTCGCGCAGCGCAACGCCGCGGTTGCCGGTGATGTTGCAGCGGAGCAAGGCGCCGGTCATCGCGTCGAATCCGGTCGCAAGGACGATGCTGTCGAACGTGTGAGTGCGGCCGTTCGCCACCAGCCCGGTTTCCGTCACGCGTTCGATCGGGTGTGTGCTCACGTCGACGAGCGTTACGTTGCCCCGGTTGAAGGTTTCGAAGTAGCCGGTATCGGCACACAGACGCTTGCAGCCGAGTACGGTCGTTGGGCATAGCAGTTCGGCCGTGGCCGGATCCTTGACGATCTGGCGGATCTTGCCGCGTACGAAGTCGGCGGCGAGTGCGTTGGCGTCCAGGTTCATGCCGAGGTCGCCGAACGCGCCCATAAACATGAAGCCGCCGTGCTGCCAGTACTCCTCGAAGCGGCGTGTGCGTTCTTGCGGTGTAGCGTCGAGCGCGGAATCGGTGCGCCGGGGATAGTTGGCACCGAACGCGGCAGGTTGTTCGCGGTTGCGTGCGCGCAGGTCCGCGTAATTGCGCTTCACGGCGTCGGCATACTGCGCATCGAGCGGGGCGTTCTGCGCGGGAATACTGAAGTTCGCCGTGCGTTGGAACACCGTGAGTTCGGCCGCCTGCCGCGCGATCAGCGGGATCGACTGGATGGCCGACGAGCCGGTACCGATCACCGCGACACGCTGGCCGGTGAAGTCCACCCCTTCGTGTGGCCACGCCCCGGTGTGGTACTGCGCACCCGCGAAGTCTTTCAGTCCCGGGAAATTCGGCACGTTGGCGGCCGAGAGGCAACCGGTCGCCATGATCAGGAAGCGCGTGGTCATCTGCTCGCCGGCGCTCGTCTCCACCCGCCAGGTTGCGGCGTTGTCCTGGTAAGTCGCGGCGGTTACCGCGGTATTGAAGCGAATCGTGTCGCGCAGTTCGAATCGATCGGCCACATGGTTTGCATACGCGAGAATTTCGGGCTGTGACGCGTAGCGCTCGGTCCAGTTCCACGCTTGCTGCAGCGGGTCCGAGAATGCGTACGAATACTCCATGCTCTCGACGTCGCAGCGGCAGCCGGGATAGCGGTTCCAGTACCAGGTGCCGCCAACGTCGGCGCCGCGCTCGTAGCCGCGCACGTCGAGGCCCATCCCGCGCAGCAGATGAATCATGTACAGGCCGGCGAAGCCGGCGCCCACGACGACGGCGTCGCAGTTTTGGTTTGATCGTAATTTGGCGCTCAAGTCGTGCTCCAGCAGAGAAGTTGTGGTTGATGCGGCGCCGCTTACTGCGCGTTCAACCCAGCGGGCCGAACTTCACCGGCGTCGGTAGTGGGGCGGGCTCCACGATGTGGATCTTCCCGCTGTCCAGAATCACTTCAAAACTGCGTATCGGCTTGCTGGCTGGTGCGGCTAACGCGCGGCCACTGCGGATGTCGAAGCGAGCACCGTGCAGCGGGCAGACGATCGAATGGCCTCTGAGGTGACCTGCGTCGAGTCTCGATGATGCATGGCTGCAGCGGTTCTCAACGGCATATACGTTGCCTTCGACTTTGCACAGGAGAATCTCCAACCCATCGACCACGCAGGTGCGCTTGCCGCCATCGGCGATCGCGCTGATGGGTG
>CAYUMA010000226.1:0-5297 GCA_964445675.1 uncultured Pseudomonadales bacterium
CTATAGTTACAACGGCGGCGAATATGTGTTCTCCGCCGCGCTCGACCGCTTTGATGACGCGTACTTTCCGACCAGAGGAACGCGCGCCGGTATCAGTTATGTCAAGTCGTCCACGTCGCTCAACGCGGACGTCGCATTCGAGCAGATCGTCTCGCGCGCAGTCAGCGCGTGGAGCACCGGACGCCACACGTTGATTGCCGGATTCAGATACGACATCACGCTCGACGACGACGCGCCGGTCTACGCGCTCTTTCGCGGCGGCGGTTTGTTCAATCTGTCGGGGTTGCAACCCAACCAGGTCAATGGTCAGAACTTCGGCGTATTGCTATCGAGCTACCGCTACGATTTGAGCGGCAAAGGTGGTCTGTTCCCGGCTTACATCGGCGTATCGGCAGAGTACGGCAATGCCGGTGAACATCATCAAGACCCGTTCGACGACGGAATCTGGAACGGCAGCATCTATTTCGGAAATCGTTCACCGATGGGTCCGCTCTACTGGGGGATTGCGTTTGGCGACGGCGAGCGCGCCTATTTTCTGCGGATCGGCAACGTCTTCGCAAACACGACGATTGGCCGCTAACGCGGCACTGTAGGCCGCTAACGCGCCACTATAAGGCGGTGACACATCGACACGCGCGTCCGCCCCTTCGAATGCGCGTTGGGGGGTTGCGAAGAAAACGAAGCCGCCTTCCGCTGGCACAGCGTCGCAACACCGGCAACCTTGGCCTGACTGGGCCTTTCTGGTACAACTCGCGCGTTTTCTTCAACCGGGCCAAACGAGTGAGTATCGACCGCCGCCGCAGCGATATCGTGCTACGGGTCTTCAAGGAACTGGTCGCCGCGGGTGCGGGCGGCGTAGCGCCGGGCGCCATCAACGCACGGCTGCGGGAACTCGAAGAGCCGATGGATACCTGGGAGGTGCGCGGCGCCTTGTCCGATCTCGAGGCTGCCGGTGAGATCGTCAATGACACGCAGACGGGTGCCTGGCGTCTCTCCGATAGCGGCGCACGGCTGCGGGATAGCGCCTGACGGCTGAACGGCGTCGCGACATGTCCACGCCCGACTCCGTGTTGACCTGGGATTGGCCGCACAGGCTGTGGCATTGGGGATTTGCCGTCGCGATCGCAATCTCGCTCGTCACGGGCCTCGTCGGCGATCTCGACCTGATGGAACTGCATATCGCGACCGGCGTCACGATCATCGGCTTGTTGTTGTTTCGCGTCGGCTGGGCGCTGTGGGGCGGACGCCACGTGCGCGTGACGCAGTACCGCGCTTCACCGGCTGCCGTGTGGCGGCATTTCAGCGGTCGCGGCGCGCAGACGACGGCGCACACAGCACCCGGCGCCGCGATGGCGCTGACGATGTTCGTCTGTGTACTCGTGCAGGCGGGTTCGGGACTCTTCGCGAGCGACGACATCTTCACCGACGGCCCATTCGCACACTATTTGAGCGATGCGGGTGTGGATCTGGCGACGGCTGTTCACACGCGCATGTACTGGGTTGTACTCGGTCTCATCGTGACGCACGTCAGCGCGCTCGGCTGGTACACGTTGCACGACAATCCGATCGCGCTATCGATGCTCCATGGGCGCAGCCGGATGAGCGTTGCGCCGATTGCGCAGCATCATTGGCTGCGCGCCGCGGCGACTGCGATCGGCATCGCCACATTGGTGTGGCTGGCCGACCGCTGGCTATGACGCGGAAGGTTCGCGAATTCAATCCTTCTTTTTGAAGTCGTCGTGACACCCCTTGCATGATTTGCCCAGCGCGCCGAGCGCGGCCGGGAATTGGGTCATGTCGCCGGCTTTCACGACCGCGTCGAGATCCGTCGCGGCGGTCCGGAATGCGGTGAGCCGTTCTTTGAATGCAGCAGGGTCTTCCCAGATCTTCGGCAGCGCTTCGGTATCGGCACCTTCACGCGAATCCGCGCCGAACAGAGCCGGCGCGATGCCGGACAATGCCGCCAGACTCGCGACGTGCACGGGTATGTGATCCTTGTGATCGACCTCGCCCTTGGCGATCTGGGCGAGCGCTCCCATATGACCGCCGATGGCTTCCATCGTGTTCTGGCGGTATTTCACCGCGTTCTCGTCGGCTGCCGCCGTGACCGCCAACGCCGCCGCAAAAAATCCGATCAATATCCGCATCATGCCTCCGGTGGTGGACCTGCTCGAAATTGGACGGCCAGCTTACGCAACCGTCCCCGCGAAATGAACCACTCTGCTTTATATATCTGGATCAATGAGATAAGCTGCGCTTCTCCCCGGAATATGAAGTATTACACGGAAGTGATTGATCGCTCTGAAAGCCACCTGATCAGCCTGGATCGAGATAACCGGCATCGCCGCAACTCAGGGCGCGTAGGCGCCTCCCGCGAACCGCTGCCGCAACCACGCAAACCGCAACGCGCGTCGCCCAAATTCGCTCCACTGCACGCCGAGTCCGAAGCGCTCGAGAATCCTCGCGACGGCGTCGTTGCCCTCGCCCCTCTGTAGAGTCGTTTGATCGAGCGGGCGGCGTCGGCTCGCGGCCCACGCGCCGCTCGTTGACCCGCACGGACGCGCGCGGTTAACGTCGCCACATGAGTACACCCAATCCGTCGCTGAACTTCGAAGCTGCGCTCGCGGAACTCGAGCGATTGGTCGAGCAGATGGAGACCGGCGAACTTTCGCTCGAAGCGTCGCTACAGGCATTCGAACGCGGCATCGTGCTGACTCGCGAGTGCCAGAAGGCGTTGAAAGACGCCGAACTGCGCGTTGCGGCGCTGACCGAAACCGACGCGGGGCTGACGCTCGAAGAGGTCGATGACGATGAGTTCGATCTCGACGATGACGCCTGAGGCCGATCCACTGCCTGCGTTGCTCGCATCGATCGAGTCCGCGCTGAGCGAGCACCTGCCGCAACACAGCGCGTTGTCGCCGCCATTGATCGACGCCATGCGGTACGCGGTGCTCGGCGGCGGCAAACGGATTCGGCCGCTGTTGACGTGTGCGACCGCGATCAGTCTCGGCGTCGACCCCCGCATCGCACTCGCCCCCGCCGCCGCGATCGAATTCATGCACGCCTATTCGTTGATCCACGACGACCTTCCCGCGATGGATGACGACGACTTGCGGCGTGGCTGGCCGACGGTGCACATCGCGTTCGGCGAGGCGGTCGCGATTCTTGCCGGCGACGCACTGCAGGCGCTGGCGTTCGAGACGATTGCGCACGCCGATTCACTGTCAACCAGCGCACGCCTGGCGATGACCGAGGCATTGGCGTGCGCGGCGGGTTGGCGCGGCATGGTTGGCGGGCAGGCGTTCGACATCGCAGCCACCGGTTGCAAGATTCCACTCGAGCGCCTCGAAGCGATGCATCGCGCAAAAACGGGCGCGCTGCTGACGACCGCCGTCGAGCTGGGTGCGTTGGCGGGGAACGCGACCGCTTCCACACGAACGGCGTTGCGGGAGTTCGGCGCTGCCATCGGCCTCGCGTTTCAAGTCGTCGACGATCTGCTCGACGCCACGCAGACTACGCTCGACATCGGCAAGACCGCCGGCGCTGATGCCGCAGCGGGTAAAAACACCTTTCCTCAGTTGTTGGGCATCGCGGCGACGCGAGCGCGCGCCGGTGAGCTGCATCAGGAGGCGGTCGCTGCGCTGCAGCGCGCCGGAATTTTGGCGGGTCCGCTACACGCGATCGCGCGCAGCATCGTCGAACGGACGCGTTAGCGCTCGGGACAGTGGCGACTGGCGCGGGTGCCAGGCGTTGCGGAACGTGCGGATCGGCGAGTGCAGACGGTGCCAGGCGTTGCAGAACGTGCAGATCGGCGAGTGCAGACGGTGCCAGGCGTTGCAGAACGTGCAGATCGGCGAGTGGCGAGATTGGCAAGGCGCGTCGGACGATCCGCACGTTCCGCAACGCCTGGCACCCGCTCCGACCAACGTTCCGCAAACCAGCTCCGACCGCCCGACAACGACGGCTCAGTAGAGCTGCTTCAGCACCAGCACGCCGGCCTGCTGTTCCATCTTGACCTTGCGCATGAACGACATGCCGAGCAGCACTTCGAGTGGATAGTTGCCCGGTATTACAGCGGCGCGGACGTGGTGGGCCTTGATTCCACCGAGCGTCAGCGTATCGAGATCGATCAGGTACGCATCGACCTGGCCCTGCGCAGTCACGACCGACGCGCGCTCCGGCGAGTCGGCGAACCGGATATTCATCTCGTTTGCCGTGCGTTCACTCATCGCGACCAGCGATGCACCGGTGTCCACGAGAAATGGCGTCGAGTGACCATTGATCGTCCCCTGCGCGCGATACTGGCCGTGATCATCCGGCGCGATCGACAAGCTGGTCTGCGTCGGCTCCCTGAACACGCCGCCGAGCTGTTCACTCAGCGTCAGACGATAGGTCTCGTCTTTGTAACGAACAACGGCGTGCTGGGCATCCGACTCGAGCAGCACCGCGCCCTCGGGGGAGGTCTGATTCACCGTCAGGTAACGTTCGGTCCCCAACACGCGAATCATGGCGCGACCTTTGAACAACCCGACGGCCTCGACCGGTGGTGCGGCGGTCGCGGCGATCGCGACGCTGGAGAGCAGCGCCAGCCACGCCGCGCGTAATGCGTTCATGTCGTCGATTGCCTCGGCCGCGATTCCTGCCCGAATCATACGTCCGCGCCCCGTCAGCTCTGTAAGTGAATCAGCCTTACTGAGAGCTGCAGCACAACCGCCGCGAGAAGTCCCGCGAGTAGATCATCAGCCACGACACCGAGACCGCCCTTGAGCCTTCGATCAGCCCATGACACCGGCCACGGTTTGCCGATGTCAAAAGCCCGGAACAGCGCGAACCCGATACCCACCACGAGCAGCGACTTCGGCGCCGCGAGCAGCGCAACCCACTGGCCGACGAATTCGTCGAGCACGAATGCCGACGCATCGCCGACGCCCGCTGCACGGCACGCGCGATTGACGACCCAGATCGACGCAGCCGCGATCGCGCCGATCCACAGCAACTGCTGCACGAACGGTAGATCAGCAAAGCACCACCACCAGATGGGCAGCGCGAGCAGGCTGCCGACCGTTCCGGGTGCGACCGGCGCCAGACCACTACCCAGTCCGGTCGCAAGCAGCACGAACGGGTTTTTCAGGTCCGCAGCAACAATACGTCCCTTCGCCTCAGCTGAAATGTCGAAATCCCCGGTGCGCCAACGACACAAGTCGGCCGCGGTCGCGAACGACGACGCCGTGGCCTTCGTCGATCGCACCGATCACGGAAACGACATCGGGCAACGTGGTCAGGGCCGCGCGATGCTG
>CAYUMA010000227.1:0-2777 GCA_964445675.1 uncultured Pseudomonadales bacterium
ACTTCGGCGATCGTCGTCAATCCCGCGCCGACTTTCTGCGCACCCGACAATCGCAGCGTCCGCATGCCGTCCTTGATGCCTTGGCGGCGCAGCGTATCGATGTCGGTATCGGCCTTGATCAGCTCGCGCAGCGATTCCGTCAACAGCATGATCTCGTAGACACCCATGCGCCCGAGATAACCCGTATCGCGGCATTCCAAACAGCCCACCGGCATCATCACCTGTTGCGGCGGTCGCGCCTTGAAGGGTTTGGTGAGCAGGTTCCACGCATCGATATCGACCGGTTCGCCCTGCTTGCAATGCGGGCATAGCGTGCGCACCAGACGCTGCGCCATGACGCCCACGACCGTGGCCTTGATCAGGTACGGCGCGACGCCGAGATCGATCAGTCGCGTGATCGCGCTCGGCGCGTCGTTCGTGTGCAGCGTCGAGATCACGAGGTGACCCGTCAACGCCGACTGGATCGCCATTTCCGCGGTCTCGAGGTCGCGGATCTCGCCGATCATGATGATGTCGGGATCCTGCCGCAGCAGCGAACGCACGCCGGTGGCGAACGACAGATTGATGTTGTGATGCACCTGCATCTGATTGAACGACGGCTCGACCATTTCGATCGGATCCTCGATCGTGCAGACGTTCACTTCTTCGGTCGCGAGCTGCTTCAGCGTCGAATACAACGTGGTCGTCTTGCCGGAGCCGGTTGGACCCGTCACGAGCACGATCCCGTTGCTCGCGCCGACCATCGTCTGCCAGCGTGCGTTGTCGTCACCCTGCAGTCCCAGCTCCTGGAAACTGCGCAGCAGCACGTCGGGATCGAAAATCCGCGCGACCAGCTTTTCGCCGAACGCGGTCGGCAATGTCGACAAGCGCAATTCGACTTCGTTGCCGTCGGGGCTTTTGGTCTTCACGCGACCATCCTGTGGCCGCCGTTTCTCGGCGACGTCCATGCGGCCGAGGATTTTCAGGCGACTCGTGACGGCGGCATTCACGGCCGGCGGCAACTCATAGACGCGATGCATCACGCCGTCGATACGAAACCGTACGTGCCCTTTGTCGCGGCGCGGTTCGATGTGGATGTCACTCGCGCGCTGATCGAACGCGTACTGCAACAGCCAGTCGACGATGTTGACGATGTGCGCGTCGTTTGCATCGGGCGACTTCATCTGCCCCAGTTCGAGCAGTTGCTCGAAGTTGCCGATGCTCGACACTTCGAGACCGGCATCCGACGCCTTCGCGACCGAGCGCGCCATCGTGTAAAACTCGAGCATGTAGCGCGTGAGGTCTTGCGGACTCGTCACGACGCGTACGATGCGCCGGCCGCGCAACGTCTGCTTCAGCATCCCTTCCCAGGCCGACATGAACGGCTGGGTGCTCGCGATGACGATCTCTTCTTCGCGCACTTCCACCGCGAGGATGTTGTGGCGTTGCGCAAATGCGTACGACATCACTTCGGTCGTCTTGTTGACATTGATCTTGAGGGGATCGATGCGGTAGTAGGGGTGACCCGACACCTCGCATAACCAATGCGTCAGCCGGTCGAGATCGAGTTTGTGGCCGGGGCGCACCGGGTCGTCGAGCTCCCGCTCGGCGATGATCTCGAGCGCATGCATGTGCAGCTGCTTCGCCGTGCGCGGCGCGATCAGGATGTCCTCGGCTTCGCGCTGCGTCACGATGTTCGCGCGCACGAGATCGTCGAGCACACCACGCAGATCGAGCAGCCGCTCCGACGTGATGCGTTCCTTCAACGGGGTTTCAATCGCCGCCATGGCATTCCAGTGCGCCGGCATGTGCTAACCAGTTAACGGCATGCCCCCGGCCTTTTCAACCGTCCATTCCCGCAATTAGACCCCCTTCACAGAACCGGGCATGATGTTCGCGTCAGGTTCTCAAATCGCACGATGTCGGCACCCACGCTCGTCGAAATGTTGCGTTCCCTCGTCAGCACGCCATCGGTCAGCTGCACGTCGGCTGCGCTCGATCAAAGCAACATCAACGTGATCAACGAACTCGGCGGCTGGCTCGAGTCGCTCGGTTTTGCAACGTCGGTGCGACCGCTGGCGGATAAACCGGGCAAAGCCAATCTGATCGCGACGCTCGGCGAAGGTAGCGGCGGCATCGTGCTCGCCGGGCACACCGACACCGTCCCGTTCGACGACTCGCACTGGTCGCAGAGTCCGTTCGAGCTGACCGAGCGCGACGGGCGCCTTTACGGCCTCGGCACGTGCGACATGAAAGGCTTCTTCCCGATCGCAATCGAAGCAGCCCGGCAGTTCGCCGAAACAAAACTCGCGGCGCCGCTGACGATCGTTGCGACCTCCGACGAAGAGTCTTCGATGGCCGGTGCGCGTCAACTTGCTGCTGCCGACATCCCACAAGCGCGTTACGCGATCATCGGCGAACCGACCGACTTCAAGCCGATCTACGCGCACAAAGGCTTCATGATGCTGTCGATCTCACTGCAGGGCGCCTCCGGTCATTCCTCCGATCCGGACCTCGGTCGCAACGCGCTCGACGCGATGCACTGCGTGATGGGGGAACTGCTCGCATTTCGTGCGCAGCTGGCGGCGATGCATCGCAATCCGGTATTCGACGTCGCGGTACCCACGTTGAACCTCGGTTGCCTGCGGGCCGGCGACAACCCGAACCGGATCTGCGATCACGCCGATCTGCAGATCGACCTGCGGTTACTGCCGGGGATGGATACCCAGGCGATCATCGCCGCGCTCGAGCTGCGGCTCGCGCGCTCGGCAGAAGCGCACGGAACGACGATTGTGACC
>CAYUMA010000228.1:0-3146 GCA_964445675.1 uncultured Pseudomonadales bacterium
GAACAGATAATTCTTCCGTCCCAGTGCGACCGTTCGCAGTGCCCGCTCGGCGGCGTTGTTGTCGATCTCGAGCCGACCGTCGTCGCGATAGCGGGTGAGCGCGATCCAACGCGTCAAGGCGTAGCGGATGGCGTTGGCGAGTTCACTCTTCTTCGATATCTGCGTCAGCGTCTGCGCGAGCCAGACATGCAACGCGTCGAGGTGCGGCCCGGCGCGTGATCGTCGCGCCGCGGCCCGTTCAGTTGGGGGGCGCCCGCGGATCTCGGTTTCGATCGCGTAGAGCGCAGCAATCCGAGTCAGTGCTTCCTGGGTGTAGCGCGTCAATCTGGATGAGAAGGCAGCGACAATCAGGATGAGAAGCGGGTGTCGCGGCAAGTTGATGGTTGACGTGGTTAGTTCGAGCCCTCCTGGGGGGTGGTAACGGAAGTCGCTGTGGGTGCGGTGGTTTTCTTGGTTGCGCGTGTGGCGGGTCGGCCTGGCCCGCGTTTGTTGTCGAGGGCGGTTCGACGTCGGTAACTCTCGACATTGAGTTCGAAGATGGTGCTGTGATGGACGAGCCGATCGACGGCGGCGAGCGTCATCGCAGGATCAGGGAAGATCTTGTTCCATTCGCCGAACGGCTGGTTCGCGGTGACGAGGATGGAACGCTGTTCATAACGCGCGCTGATGAGCTCGAACAAGACACTGGTTTCCGCCTGGTCTTTGCCACCGTAGGCAATGTCGTCGAGGATCAGCAGATGGTATTTGTGAAGCTTGTCGATGGCGGCCTCGAGGGCCAGCTCGCGACGTGCCAGCTGGAGTTTTTGGACGAGGTCGGTGGTGCGGGTGAACAAGACCCGCAAGCCCTGCTCGACGAGGGCGAGGCCGATCGCGGCGGCCAGATGGCTTTTGCCAGCGCCGGGCGGTCCGATGAGGATGACATTGGCGCCGGCGTTCACCCAACTGTCGGCGGCGGTTAACGCATTGAGTTGGGCTTTGGAGACCATCGGCACCGCATTGAAGTCGAAGTTGTCGAGCGTCTTACCAGGCGGCAGCCGGGCCTCGGCGAGATGCCGTTCGATACGCCGCCGACCCCGTTCGGCGACCTCGTGTTCGGTCAGGCTCGCCAACAGCCGCGTCGAGGGCCAACCTTCTTTATCGGCGCGCGTCGTGAACGCCGGATACAGGGATTTGATCGTCGGTAGCCGCAGCTCAGTGAGCAGCAGCGCCAAGCGCGCGTGATCGATGGCCGGTGTCTGCTTCATGCGGCGACTCCGGCGCTGACGAGCAGCGCATCGTAGTCGTTGAGTGCGCCGAGCTTCACGGTGACCACGGGCATTGATTGCAGATCGGGGCCGAAGCGCTGATTGAGGCGAGCCATGTCGGGGAGTCGTCTCGCATCGAGATCCTCGGTGAGGCACTGCGCGAGTTCGGCCTCACAGGTGCGCTCATGCGCGAGTGCGAGCAACTCGACCATGCAACGACACGCTCCTCGCTCGCCGGTTTGTTCGAGCAGCACCTCGAACGTGCGTCGATACGCCTCCCGTGGGAACAGCTGATCGCGATACACCAGGTTCAGCAATGCCATGGGTTTACGCCGCAACGCGTGGATGACATGGCGATAGTCGACGACGTGGCCATGTTTACCGTTCTTATCGGCGCGCCCGCGCGGCAGCGTCAGCAGCGGTGTCGTACCGATGCAGACCTCGAGACGATCGTCGTAGAGGCGCACGCGCAGCCGATGCCCGATCAGCCGCGACGGCACGCTGTAGAACACCTTGCGCAGGGTGAAGCCACCCGACGACGTGACGGTCACCGAGAGCGCTTCGAAGTCGTCGCTGCGACGTTCGGGTAATGCCTTGAGCACCGCGCGCTCGGCATCGATGCGGGTGCGATTGCGGCTGTTGCGCCGCGACACGAGCTCAGCGATGAAGCCACGATAGGTGCCGAGTGCGTCGAAGTCGCTCGAACCGCGCATCAGCAAGGCATCGCCAATGGCCCGTTTGAGATGCCCGTGCGGACCTTCGATGGCACCGTTCTCATGCGCCAGCCCGGGATTGTTACGGGTCGGCGTCATGCCATAGTGCCGACACAACTCGTCATAACGTCGCGTGAGATCATCAGCCGCGTGCTGATCCAGATTACGGAACGCCGCCGATAAGCTGTCGCTGCGATGTTCGTTCGGCACGCCGCCCAACGCCCAGAGCGCGTCCTGCAGGCCACCGGCCAACGCGACAAAGCTCTCACCGCCGAGTATCACGTGGGCGTGTTCGAACCCCGAGTACGCGAGTCGAAAGTGATACAGACGATGCAACAAGGGCGCACCGGCGACGCTGACAGCGAGATCGGCCATGTCGGTGAAGTCGGATAGTCCCAGCCGGCCCGGCGTATGCAGCTGGCGGAACATGACCTCTCGTTCCGGTCCATGGATCGCCCGCCAGGCGCGTACCCGACGCTCCAGCGTACGGCGTACGCCTGCATGTAGTGTCGGATGTCGACGCAACAGCTCCTCGAACAGCGCGACCGACCGCAGTGTCGGGGTCGCTTCGAGCAGCGGCACGATCTCCGACTCGAAGATGTCCGCCAAAGGATCCGGCCGGCGTCGTGTCCGGCTGCTGTCGCGCTGCGACGGGAGACCAGGATCTTGTTCGATACGATAGGCCGTCGCTGTACTAAACGACGCCTTCGCCGCGGCAGTGCGCGGGCTATCAGTTTGTCGGAACTTCATGTAAAGCCTCAGTTGGTGATCGGTGATGTGTCTGCCCGGCAATGGAGTTCCTCTGTGGTGGAGAGACTCCTTATTGTCGGGATCACCGCGATCACCCGGCGGCGCGGTCCCTTCCGGATCGCGCCGTCGTTGTCGTCATGACTCAGGTCGGGCTACGCCCTCCCTGCATCACAACGACAACAAACATTCCTTCTCATCTTGATTGTCGCGCTGTTCTCATCCTGATTGTCGCGCCGCACCGCACCGACGACACCCGCGTGCGGCAGTACGTCTGGTAACGGAGCGCGTTACGCTCACCCGCCGCGCAGCAGATCGACGTTGTCGGTTGTGTAGCTAGTTCTTGTCCATAAACGCGGTATTTTGCGCACGATTGACGCGCCGAGCATAGCCCCTTTATGGTCATGTTAGTCATTTCTGTGGCGGTCGGAGTGTTGGCGAA
>CAYUMA010000229.1:0-2953 GCA_964445675.1 uncultured Pseudomonadales bacterium
TCGGGTGTCGTCGTTGGTACCGGCGTTACGCGCACCGCATCGAGCGCTTCGGTGTACGGCGGTGTGCCGTCGACAAAAGCCTTCAAATCGGCGAGCTTCGCCGGAAAATACTCGATGCCGATCTTCGATCCATATGCCAACGCCAGCGCCGTGATGCCATCGCTCCCCGGCGCTCGGCCAATGCCCAGATCGATGCGCCCCGGGTACAACGTCGCGAGCAGGCGGAAGTTCTCGGCGACTTTCAACGGACTGTAGTGCATCAGCATGACGCCACCCGAGCCGACGCGGATGCGCGACGTGTGCGCGGCGATCGCACTGATCAACACCTCCGGCGACGAGCCGGCAAAACTCGCCGACCCGTGATGTTCGGCGACCCAATAGCGGTGATAGCCCAGCCGTTCGGTGATCTGCGCGAGTTCGATGGTCTCGCGCAGCGCGTCCGCCGCAGTGCCGCCGCTGCGAATCGGACTCTGATCGAGCACTGACAGTTTGACGTTCAAGGGGCTTGTGCGACGCGCCCGCCCGGATCGAAGGCAGGGGCATTCGCTCGTGCTCGATCATCGAGCGCATTGAGGCGCCGCCGATTGCTGTCGAGATCGAAGAAGCTCAGCGCGACGCCCGCACCGACGGTCAGTCCGGCCATCATCAGAAACGCAACGGTGTAGTCGACGTGCGGGGCAATGTAAGAAAAGCCCACTGCACCGATCGATCGACTCAAGTTCGCCAGCGACATATAGATGGCGAACTGGCTGGCCGCGACCCGCGGCGAGCACAGGTTCATCGCGAGCGCGATATAGCCGATGAAGAACAGCTGCCCGCACAGGCCAATGACGATCGACGTGGCGATCACGTATGACACGTTCGGCCACCACAGCGAGGAGGCCGCAAATAGCAGCGTCGTGCCAGCGCTGATTCCGACCGCGATCAGATACAGGCGTTTTACACCGTATCGATCCATCAGCGGCCCAAGCAGCACGCCGGCAAGCGCAATCGGGACGCCGGTGTAACCTTGAAACGTCGAGTAGTCCGCGCTCGAAAAACCCAATTCCTGTACCGCAAACACCGGTACCACGCTCATTGCGATCCCATCGCGCATGCGCATCAGAAGTTCGCAGACAAACAGCACCAAGCTCATCGGCAGGAACAGCACGCGAAAGAGGCCGGCGAAGATCCCTTTGAACGTCGACTCCGGCGCGTGCTCGCGCACCGCCGCGGCGCCCTGCGTCCACGGCAGGATCCGTTCACCGACGCGCTCACGCACGACCGTGGCCAGCAGCAGCACGACACCGATCCCGACGGTACCCGCCAATGCCGCGGCCGGAAGGCCGAACGAGTTCAGCAGCACCCCCGACAACGCAGCGAACGACGAAAATCCCGCCACCTGTCCGAACGCCATGAACGCATTCGCGCGGCCGCGCTCGGTTTCGGGCAACACATCGATCGCCATGCCGTCGACCGCAACGTCCTGCACCGCGGCAAACAGGTTGACGATGAAGGCAACAACGGTGAGCAGGACCAGGTGCGTCCCATCCGGCACGAACATGAGTGTCGCCATCGCCAGCGTGAGCCCGAGTTGCGCGCCGATCACCCACGGCCGCCGGCGTCCCATCGCGGGAAACGCAAATCGATCCATGAACGGACCCGCAATCAGCTTGAAGCCCCACGGCAACGTCACGATGCCCGTGTACGACGCGACCTCCGCAAGAGTCGATCCGTGCGCCGCGAGCCAGGCCGGAATCGCAATAGACAGCAGCCCGATCGGCACGCCCTGCGCAAAATAAAACGCGGTGAATGACGCGAGCCGCAGCCAGCGTGTTTGGGTCAGATAGGCGAAGGTCAAGGCGCGATGATCCGGGAATGACGACGCCATTAAATCACACGGACCCGGACAGGCACGGACTTCGATGCCTGTGGCTTGGCCGCCGCATCCCGCGTAAATTTTGCGGCCTGTTCGAGGTTCGCCTCGAGCCGAACTTCCAGCGAATTCAGGGAGACCTCCATGCGCGTCATCCGCGGCCTTGCAATCGTCATCGGGGTCTTGCTCGTCGTCATCGGTCTGGTGTTAGTCGCGGCGCGCTTCCACGATGGTCCGCTGGGCGGGATCGCAGGCGGACCGCTGGTCGCCGGCGAACTGGTCACGGGCAGCGAGCCCGACTGGCGGTTCGTGCACGACATGCCCACGGTCGAGCTGCAACTGCTGGCGCCTTCGCGCTCCCGAACGACCTGGATCCTCGAGCACAACGGCAAGATCTACCTGACAAGCGGCGGCATGAACACAACCATCGGTCGCCTGTGGAAGCAGTGGCCCGTCGAAGCACAGCGCGATGGACGGGCCGTGTTGCGCGTCGACGGCAAACGCTACCAGAGGCAACTGCGGCGAATTGAGGGTGGCGAGCTGGTCGGGCCGCTGGTTCAAGAGGTCGCCCGGAAATACTCGGTCCCGGTCACGCAGGCGTCGTTCGATTCCGGTTTCCTGTGGTTCTTCGAACTCGCGCCGCCGCAGAATGCGACTTAGTAGCGGGAATGCGACATATCACTTACTGAGACAGCGGGAATGAATTACAAAAATCCATGATGTCTCCATCGGTCCCCGGCTATTTCCACAGCAATGCATCTATACATTGGCTCCCCAGCGGCTGCCTCTAGGATGAACCAGCGAAACCGTTCGACCCTAGAGATGTCTCCGGTCTCTGCGCCTAGAGGCAGTCGCACCACCCCCCCTCCTCCCCAGCTGAAAATCCACGCGGTATACGTGTGCGCGGCGTTACTCGAACGGCACGTGCGTCTCGTGCTGCATCCCGATGTACTGGTCGAAGGTCACGGGGGATCGTCGGCAGAATGAGGTTCCAGAATCCGCTTCAGTACGACGAGCTCCTGTTCGAGCAGCGCGATGCGCGATTCGAGCAGCGAAACGCGATCGGTGCGCGGCGCGACCGAAGCTGCGGGTTCGACG
>CAYUMA010000230.1:0-2076 GCA_964445675.1 uncultured Pseudomonadales bacterium
CCTGGCGCAGCGCGAGCGCCACGCGCGGCGCGGTATCGAGCACGTCTTCGCCGAGTATCAGCACCGCGTCGGCGCGTTCGACCTCCGCGATCGTCGGGCTCGCATCGGGCGCCGCGCGCAAGAGCGCAGTCACATCGGCCACCAGCGCTTCTTCGTCCGCCGCAAAACCCGCGCAGAAGTTGTCGGCGCCGACCAGCGTGCGCAGCGCGAAGTTCGCTTCCACCGACGCGCGCGGCGAACCGATGCCAACGACCGGACCCTGCCGCAGCAACGAAGCGAAAGCCGCCGTCGCGGCGTCCGCTTCGATGGCGTCGAAGCTGCCGTCCGCGCGGCGCGATCCCGCGCGCTTGAGCCGTGCGTCGCTGTTGACGAAGCCGCCGCCGAAGCGGCCGCGGTCGCAGAGAAAATAGCCGTTCAGATCGTGGTGATAACGATTGTGAATCCGCCGGAGCGTTCCGTAGCGTTCGGCCGGGAACGTATTGCAGCCGACCGCGCAGCCGGGGCAGATCGACGGCGCCGACTGCAGATCCCACTTGCGCGTGTAACTTTTGCTTGCGGGTTTGTCGGTGAATACGCCGGTGGGGCAGACCTCGACGAGGTTGCCGGCGAACGGATTCTCCAATACACCATCGGTTGCGCGCCCGAAATACATCCGATCGCGCGAGCCGAACGCCTGGAGGTCGTCGCCGCCGGCGTAGTCCTTGTAAAACCGCACGCAGCGATAGCACGTGATGCAGCGGTTCATCTCGTGGTTGAGGAACGGACCGAGATACTGATTCTCGAACGTGCGTTTGCGGCCGCGATAACGCCGCGCGGTGTGTCCGGCCATCACGGTCATGTCCTGCAGGTGGCAATCGCCGCCTTCTTCGCACACCGGGCAGTCGTGCGGATGGTTCAGCATCAGCCATTCGACGACGGATTCGCGGAACTTGACCGCCGGCGGTGCCGCGATCGAGATGCGCGCGTTGTTCGCGGCCGGCGTCATGCACGCCATGACGACGCGCCCGGTGGTGTCTTTGTCGTCGCGGTACGCAACCACAGCGCATTGGCGGCACGCGCCGATCGAGCCGAGCGCCGGATGCCAGCAGAAGTACGGCAGGTCGAGACCGACGGACAAACACGCGTGCAGCATGTTTTCCTTGTCGTCCACCTCGTACTTTTTGCCGTCGACGTCGATGATGCCCATGGGTCGTCTACCTTCCTCTCGCGGCCGCGGCTGTACGGTGCGGACAGCCGCGGTCGCGGATGTGTGCGTCGAATTCGTCGCGGAAATATTTGATCGCGCTCGACAGCGGCTCGATTGCGCCCGTCGCGTGCGCGCAGAACGTGTTGCCCGGCGCGCCGATCAACTGCGCATTCTGCGCAATGACGTCGAGGTCGCCTGGTTCGCCGCGCCCCTCTTCGATATCGGTGAGCAGTTGTTCGAGCCACGGCAGGCCTTCACGACACGGCGTGCAGAAGCCGCACGACTCCTGCGCGAAAAAGTGTTGCAGGTTGCGCGACAGATCGACGATGCAGATCGAATCGTCGACGACCGTCATCGTGCCGGTGCCCATGCGGCTGCCGGCGGCGGCGATCGTGCCGTAGTCCATCGCGAGATCAAGATGCTGTGCCACGAGGAAATCCGTTGATGCGCCGCCCGGCAGCAACGCTTTGAACTGGTAGCCGTCCTGCATGCCGCCGGCGCGGTCGAGGATCTCGCGGATCGGCGTGCCCATCGGCAGCTCCCACAGGCCCGGCCGCTTGACCCGGCCCGACACGCCGAACAGCTTCGTGCCGGCGTCCGCGCCGCGCCCGAGTCCGATGAACCACTCAGCGCCGTGCCGCAGGATCGGGGGCACGTTGCACAGCGTCTCGACATTGTTGACGACCGAAGGCCGTCCCCACGCGCCACTGGCGGGCGGAAAGGGCGGCTTCGAGCGTGGTTGCGCGCGCCGGCTTTCGAGCGCACTGAGCAGCGCCGTTTCTTCGCCACAGATGTAGCGCCCGCCCGACATGTGGGTCGCGAGTTCAACCGAAAACCCAGAGCCGAAGGCGCTCGCGCCGAGATAACCCCGCGCTGACGCATCCGCGATG
>CAYUMA010000231.1:0-40872 GCA_964445675.1 uncultured Pseudomonadales bacterium
GCCGGTCAACGGCACGCGCGAAGCGCTTTTTTCGTTCGCACAGAGCGTGCTGTCGGGGCGCGCCGGTGCGTGCGCCGTATTGCCGAATCCGTTCTACCAGATCTACGAAGGGGCGATCCTGCTGCGCGGTACCGCCCCCTACTACGTCGACTGCCCGGCCGCCACCGGCTATCTGCCCGACTTCGATTCGGTGCCGGGGAAGGTCTGGGATGCATGTGAACTGTTGTTCATCTGTTCGCCCGGCAATCCGACCGGCGCGGTAATGCCGCTCTCGCAATTGACCCGCCTGATCGAGCTCGCCGATCGACACGACTTCGTCATCGCATCCGACGAGTGTTACTCCGAGATTTATCCCGACGAGAACCATCCGCCTGTCGGCCTGCTGCAGGCTTGCGCGGCGCTGGGTCGCGACGACTACGCGCGCTGCGTGGTGTTCCACAGTCTGTCCAAGCGCTCCAACCTGCCGGGGTTGCGTTCCGGCTTCGTCGCCGGCGACGCCGCGATTGCCGAGCGCTACTTCCTGTACCGGACATACCACGGCTGCGCGATGCCGGCCCATGTCCAACACGTCAGCGAGCTCGCGTGGTCCGACGAAGCCCACGTCGTCGACAACCGCGCGCGTTATCGCGAAAAATTTGCGACTGTGACGCCGCTGCTCGCAGCCGCACTCGGCGTCACGCAGCCGCAGGCCGGTTTCTACTACTGGCCCACGACGCCGATCGACGATGAACTGTTCACGCAGCGCCTGTTCGTCGAAGAGAACGTCACCGTGTTGCCGGGCCGGTACCTGTCGCGGTCGCGCGCTGGCGTCGACCCGGGCGCGAATCGGATCCGCATGGCGATGGTCGCGGAACTCGACGAGTGCATCGATGCCGCAGAGCGCATCGTGCGCTTCGCGCGCTCGTTGTGACCGCGCGGCGGTCCGTTGTGACCGCGCAGCGGTCCGCTGTGATCGCAGGGGAGATCCCTGCCACAAATGATCGCACCCACGCGATGTGCTAGCTTATGTCGCGTTGACCGCTGGACTCATCGATGACTGAATTGTTCGCATTCGGGATCGGCCACGCAACGTTGAGTCGCGCTGGCGACATGCTGGAAGTCTACTTTCCAGCGCCCGGCAAGGAGCCGTCCGCTGCGGTCGCGCGCGCACTGACCGCGCAGCTGAGTCACGGCGTCAGCGCGATCACGCCGAGTCAGGCTCGCACGATTGCCGACGCGTTGACCGACGCTGGCGCCGCCGCGCACGCACGCGCCGCGCTCGCACTCGCCGAAATCGACAAACCGTTGACGGCGGTGCTGCTCGAACGCGACACGGCGATCGGCTCTACGGCCGAGGCATACCTCAAACTGCAACTGCTGTCGCATCGCCTTGCCCGACCCAATACGCTGAATCTCGACGCCATCTTCGCGCAGTTGCCGAATGTCGTCTGGACGAGCGAAGGCGCGATCGCGGTCGACGAGATCGACGCTGCGCTGATGCACGCGCGCCGCACGAGTCGCCACCTGACGGTCCACGCGGTCGACAAGTTTCCGCGGATGACCGACTACGTGATTCCGAGCGGCGTACGCATCGCCGATGCGTCGCGCATCCGCCTCGGCGCTTATCTCGGCGAAGGCACGACCGTGATGCACGAGGGCCTCGTCAACTTCAACGCCGGCGCGCTCGGTCCCAACATGATCGAAGGCCGGATCTCACAAGGCGTCATCGTCGCCGAGCACACGGACCTCGGCGGCAGCTCGAGCACGATGGGCACGCTGTCGGGCGGCGGCAAGGTGGTCGTGAGTATCGGTCGCGAATGCCTGATCGGCGCCAACGCCGGCACGGGCATCTCGTTGGGGGACCGCTGCACGATCGAGGCCGGGCTCTACATTACGGCGGGCACGATCGTCGAGGTCGTCGACGAGCACGGCGAGCGCGTGAGGACCGCGAAGGCGCGGGAACTGTCGGGCTTGTCGGATATGTTGTTCATTCGCAACAGCCGCACGAGCAAAGTCGAATGCCGCACCAATCGAGCGGCGATCAAGCTCAACGAACAATTGCACGCGCACAACTAGCTCGATTTGATGGACGCGCTGACTCTCAGTCGTGAATTGATCCGCCGCGCGTCGATCACTCCGGCCGACGCGGGTTGTCAGGACCTGCTGATCGAACATCTGGAGCGCCTCGGATTTGCGGTCACGCGATTGCCGTTTGGCGGCGTGACCAACTTCTGGGCGCGGCGCGGCAGCGCGGCGCCGCTGGTCGTCTTCGCCGGTCATACGGACGTGGTTCCGCCGGGACCGCTCGAACAATGGACATCGCCACCGTTCGACCCCGCGGTGCGCGGCGCACATCTATTCGGCCGCGGTGCGGCTGACATGAAGACGGCGCTCGCCGCGATGTTGGCTGCGATCGAGCGCACGAGCGACCTCAACGGTTCGATCGGAATGTTGATCACCAGTGACGAAGAAGGCGACGCGATCAACGGCACCGCCAAAGTCGTCGAATATCTACGGGACGCAGGTGTCCACATCGACTACTGCATCATCGGCGAGCCGTCGTCGGAACGCCGGGTCGGGGATCGCGTGCGCGTCGGCCGGCGCGGATCGCTGAACGGACGCGCGCACATTCGCGGTGTGCAGGGTCACGTTGCGTATCCGCAGCAGACGCGCAACCCGATCCACCACGCAGCGCCAGCCATCGTCGAGTTGACGACGCGGCAGTGGGACGCCGGCAATGCGTACTTCCCGGCGACCGGGTTTCAGATCTCGAACGTGCACGCCGGCACCGGCGCAACGAACGTCGTGCCGGGTGGTCTCGAGCTGATGTTCAACTTCCGCTTCAACACCGAACAGACACCCGACCGTCTGCAGACCGCCGTCGCCGAGGTATTCGCCCGACACCAGATCGACGCCGACATCACGTGGTCGTTGTCGGGACTGCCGTTTCTCACGCCGCACGGCCGGCTCGTCGATGCGGTCTCGAGCACGATCGAACAGATCACCGGAACGGCGCCAGAGCTGTCCACCGGCGGGGGTACTTCGGATGGGCGATTCATCGCGCCCGCCGGTGCCGAGGTCGTCGAGGTCGGCGTGATCAATGCCACGATTCACGCCGTGGACGAATGTGTCGCCGTTGCGGACATCACCACCCTCATCGACATCTACCACGGTGTGCTGAACCGGCTCATAGGCCGCTGACGAATATGACGCGCGTTTCCCGCCTCAGCCTGATCGGGGCAGCCACCTTTATATTGTGTCTCGTCGTGTTTGCGCCGGCGTCGCTCGTGCGCCTGTTGCTGCACGATGCCGGTCCACTGACGTTGACAAGTCCCGCCGGGACACTGTGGCGAGGGTCCGGAGATCTCGGTCTCGCCGGCACGCAGCTCGGTCGCCTGTCGTGGTCGTTCGCGCCGTCGACGTTGCTGCGCGCACAGCTCGGCTTCGATCTCGATCTCAACGGCGCTCGCGCCGTGCTGCACGGACGCGCCGCAGCGGCGCTTCGGGCGGTGCACGCCAATCTCGCGGGAACGCTGGATACTGCATTGCTCGCGGGTGTGCTGCAGCGCTACGACTTGCACATCCCCGGAAGCCTGACGATCGAACAATTGGACATCACGGCGCCGTTCGCGGCCAAAGTCCCGAACGTCCGCGGCGATCTGACATGGTCCGGCGGTGACGTCGCATACCGATTATCGGGACACGATCATCGTGTGGCGCTGCCGAAACTCGTCGGCTTCATCGACTCGTCAGCGGGTCAGCCCGAAATGACCGTGTATCAGGTCGACGACAAGACCCCGTTGCTCCTTGCACGCATCGCGCAAGACGGGATGGCAACGATCGGAATCACCAAGCAGTTCACAATATTGCTCGGCGAGCCATGGCCGGGCGGTGAGCCCGATCACGCCGTCGTTCTGGAGGTAGGTGAGAAACTATTCTAGAATCCGCACCACCCGCGAGTTGTTCTGCCTTGTTCAGCCTCGCCCACAGATTCGTCGAACCCGCCAAATACCTCATCATCGTCGGCATCGCTTATACACTCGCGACGGCCGGCTGGTATCTGGTCTCCGGCCCCACGCCGGAAGCATTGACGGATGCAAAGCCGACGCAGGGCCGCAGCTCGGGAAAACCCGGCCTCAGCGTCGCCGAGATCGCGGCGCGTAATCTGTTTGGCCAGGCTTCGGCCGAAGCGAGCACGCCGGCGGTGTTCGATGCACCCGAGACGCGCTTGCGGTTGAAGCTCGAGGGCGTGTTTCAGGCAGAGGTCGCGGAGGAGTCTGCGGCGATCGTCGCTGAACAAGGACGGCCCGGTGAGCTCTTTCTCGTCGGTGGTCGGCTGCCCGGTAACGCGGTGTTGACTGAGGTGCACGCCGACCGAATCGTGCTGCGCCGCGGCACCGTGTTCGAGACGTTGCGATTCGCCGATGAACCGACGGTGTTGACCGCTGCCAATCAGGATGAAGTGCAACCCCAGGAAATGTACGACCCGGGCGACACGATGCCCGAGACGTATTCCGAACCGATCGTAGAAGCACCGCCCGAAGCGTCGGCGGGCAGCGTGGAAAGCAGTTCCAACGCGGCCGCGCTGACCAGCGTCGTGCAGAATTATCGCGAACGCTTACAGCAGGATCCGGCCGGCACGCTGAGCTCGTTAGGCGTAGCGCCGGTATCGACGTCGGGTGCGCAAGGCTATCGGCTCGACAACCTCGCGGGTTCTCCGTACCTCGCCCAGACCGGTCTGCAGGCCGGTGACGTGGTACTGTCGGTGAACGGTCGACCCGTCGGTGACGTGCAACAGGATCAACTTCAGATTGATAACATCGTGGCTCAAGGTTCGGCGCGCCTGGAAGTGCAACGCGGCACGCGCCGATTCTTCGTCACCGCGTCACTGAAGTAGCGAAACCCACAATGCGGACAGCCACGTCGACTCGAACATGCGCGCTTCTGCGCGTGTTGCTCGCTTGCGCTGCGTTGATCGCGTCGAGCGCCAGCGTGGCGCAGGAACAGACGTGGAAAATCAACCTGAAGAACGCCGACATCGGCGAGTTCGTGTCGCAGATCGCCGCGATCACCGGTAAGACCTTCGTCGTGGACCCGCGCGTGAAGGGCAAGGTCACGGTCATCTCCAACGCGAGTCTCAACGAGCACGCCGTCTACGAACTGTTCCTCTCGGTGCTGCGGGTGCATGGATTCGCCGCAATCGAGACGTCCGGCGTCGTGCGCATCCAGCAGCAGACGCTCGCGAAACAAAGTGGCAACCCGCTCGACAACGCACGTGATATAGCCGGTGAAGAACTCGTCACCCGCGTGATCTCGGCCCAATATGTCGACTCGAATGAACTCGTCAAGACGTTGCGCCCGATGATCCCGCAATACGGCAACATCGCCGCGATCACCAATCCGAACGTCGTCATCATCAGCGACCACGCCGAGAACGTCGTGCGATTGATGCGTCTGATCGAGCGCATCGACGTACCCGGCGACGAAGAAGTCGTCGTCGTACCGCTGCGGGATGCGTGGGTCGGCAACATCGTCGAACTGCTGACGAAGCTCGCGCCGGAACAACTTGGCGGCACGGCCAAAGGCCCGCAGAGCATTCAAATCATCGCGAATGAGCGCAACAACAGCCTCGTACTGCGCGGCAAGACACGACCGATCGCCGAGATCAAGAAGCTGATTCTCCAACTCGATCAGCCGGCAACGGCGACGGGTGCCACGCAAGTCGTACGGCTCGCTCACGCCGAAGCCAAGAACGTCGCTGAGATCCTGCGGGCACTGGTGACCGGGGGAGTTGCCGGCGGCGGTGGCGCGGCGGGTGGCGCCGGCGGTGGTGGCGGCGCCCCGATCTCGTCGCCGACGAAACTCAACATCCAGGCGGACGAGTCGTTGAACGCACTCGTCGTGCGTGCCGATCCGTCGGACATGAGCGAGATCATGGAACTGATCCAGGAGCTCGACGTGCGCCGCATTCAGGTGCTGATCGAGGCCGCGATCGTCGAAATCTCGCTCGATGATAGTTTCAACTTCGGGTTCGATTTCGCCGCGATCGATCAGGGCGGCGACTCGACGCCGTTGATCAGCACTGCGCTGAGCCCCGCGATTGCGACGATCGTCAAGGCCCTGCAGGGGGCCGTCGACGCTGACGGCAATCCGGTGGCGCCGGTCGCCGCGATCAGCGCGCTCAGTTCGCCGGGCATAGCCGTCGGCAAGCTCGACATCGGCGGCCTGTCATTCGCAGCCGTGCTGCAGGCGATCGCGACGAGCAGCGCCGCAAACCTGTTGTCGACGCCGAGCATCCTGACGCTCGACAACGAAGAAGCGAAAATTCTCGTCGGCCAGGAAGTGCCGTTTCGAACGGGAACGTTCACGACGAGCGGAACCGGGACCGACAACCCATTCACGACCATTCAACGCAAAGACGTCGGCATCTCGCTGACGGTGACGCCGCACATCCACGACGGCAAGGTCGTACGACTGGAAGTCTCACAGGAAGTTTCGAACCTGGTGCTGTCGTCGCTCGCCGCGGTCAGCACCGACACGTTGTCGGATGTCGTGACGAACAAGCGAACGATTCAGACGACGGTCCTCGTCGAGGATCGCCAGACGATCGTGCTGGGTGGGCTGATCGAGGACGATCTGCAAAACACCGAAAAGCGCGTGCCACTGCTCGGTGATATCCCGTGGCTCGGCAAGTTGTTTCGCAACACCGAGAAAAAACACATTAAACGCAATCTGCTCGTGTTCTTGCGGCCAACGGTGCTGAACACGGCCGAAGAGGTCGACCAAACGACGGCGCGAAAGTACGAGAAGGTCTGGGAATTGAAGATCAACCAAGACAACCACTCGGAACCGTTGCCGCCGCTCGAGTCGATCTACGACGGGCGGCGGAACTGAGCGCCACGCCCGCAACACAATGCTCGAGCGCCTGAAAGGCCTCTCGTTCGCCGTCGTACGGCGGGCGCTGATATGGCTGACGGCGCCAAACACGCTCGGTATCGAGACCCTACCGTCGCACACGCGCATCGTCTACGTGTTGAATACGCGTTCGCTGACGGATCTGGTGATGCTCGACATCGTCACCCGCGCGCACAACCTGCCGGAACCGCGCGCGCCGCTGACCGAACACGGCATCGAGGAGCGACACCGGTTCTTCTTTCTGAACCGCCCCACCGGATTTCTGCTGCGTCGCAATCTGATGCGCACATACTCGAAGCGTCTGCTGCGCCTGCAGCGCTACTTCAGGGATACGCGCAAGGCCGACATCAGTCTGGTGCCGGTCTCGATCTTCTGGAGTCGCGCGCCCGACCGCGAACGGTCGTTGATCCGCGTGCTGTTGTCGGAGGACTGGACCGTGACGTCGCGGTTTCGACGCCTCGTCACGATCCTGTTCAATCGACGCGACATCACCGTGCATTTCGGTGCTCCGATTGCGCTGCGCGAAATCGCGGAACCGCAGATCAGCGACGCACGGCTGGTGCGTCGCATCGCGCGCCGAACACGCGAACAATTCAAGAAGCAGCGCACCGCGTTGCTCGGTCCGGATCTGTCACACCGCCGCACGTTGATCGAACAGATCATTCTGAGTCGCAATGTCCGCGCGGCCATCGCGAGCGAGGCCGCACGCACCGGTTCCTCGGCGGTGCGGCTGACCCGGCGCGCACGCCGCGACGCGCGCGCGGTCGCATCGAACATGTCGTACATCACGATCCGGATATTGCAGCGCTTGTTGACGTGGTTCTGGAACCGCATCTACGACGGCATCGACGTCAGCGGTATCGAGCGCATCAAACAGCTCGCGGAGACCGCGGCGCTCGTCTACGTGCCGTGTCATCGCAGCCACGTCGACTACCTGGTGCTCTCGTACCTGCTGTACGAGCAGGGATTGATGATCCCCCACGTCGCGGCCGGCGATAACCTCGACATGCCAGCGGTCGGCGCGCTGTTGCGGCGCGGCGGTGCGTTTTTCATGCGGCGCAGCTTCCGCGACGATCGCCTCTATGGCGCCGTCTTCTCGGAGTACCTCTACCAACTGGTGCGACGCGGTTCGCCGGCGGAGTATTTCATCGAAGGCGGCCGCTCGCGCACCGGCCGGTTGCTGCCGCCGCGCACGGGCTTGTTGAACATGACGATCGCAATACACGCGCGCGGCGTCCCACGACCCATCGTGTTCGTCCCCGTCAACATCGGCTACGAAAAACTGATCGAAGCAACGAGCTACCTCGACGAACTGCGCGGTGCGCGCAAGCGGCGCGAATCCATACTCGACGTCGTTAAAAGCGTGCGTCTGCTCAAACAGGCATTCGGCCGCGTCCACGTCAGCTTCGGGACCGCGTTGTCGCTCGATGAATTCTTGCAAGGCGCTCCCGTCGAAGCGTCGACCGGATCGCGGGTCGCGCTCGAGCTCGGCAACGAACTGCTCGATCGAATCAACGCCTGTGCGCACGTCAATCCGATCAACCTCATCGCGCTCGTGACGCTCGCAACGCCGAAGCAATCAATCGACGAGGCGCTGCTGCTCGAGCAACTCGACTGTCTCGCGGGGCTGCTGCGCGCGAACACGCCGTTTTCCGACATCACGGTCACGGAAATGAGCGGCGCACAGATGATCGGGCACGCCGAGAAGCTCGGCATGATCGTCCGCGAACCGTCTCCGTTCGGCGACGTCCTCGGTCACGACACGAACAGCGCGGTGCTCATGACGTGGTACCGCAACAATGCGTGCCACGCGTTCGCGCTGCCGTCACTGATCGCCTGTCTGCTCACGAACCGGCGCCGCCACATTGATCGTGCGCAGTTGCTCGAAATGGTCGCAACGGTGTATCCGTACCTGCAAAGCGAGCTGTACCTCGGCCACACCGAAAATCTCGCGATCGACGTCGGCCACTGGATCGATCACCTGCACGCGCAGGGTTTGCTTCGCATCTCGGGCGAGGAGATCGGTCCCCCACCGCCGGACTCGGATGCGAGCTATCGATTCACGCTGCTCGCGCAGGTCGTCATGCCAATGCTGGAGCGATTTTTCATTGCAGTGGGCCTGCTGCAGCAAGCCGGCCAGCAACGCATCGACCGCGGCACGCTGGAACGCGACTGCATCGATATCGCACGGCGCATCTCCCGTCTCTATGGACTCAATGCACCGGAGTTCTTCGACGCGCGTCTGTTCCACAACTTCGTCGACACGCTGATCGCGCGCGGCGCCATCAGCGTCGGCGACGATGGCAGTTTGGGGTACAGCGAGTTGATCAGCGCGGTGACGCGCGCATCGAGCGTCGTGCTGACCGCGGAGTTCCGCTCCGCCGTGCTGCGCGCACGCCCGCGCACGCCACCGCCGCGCGATGCTCAACCGGCGGACTCCGGCGCCGCACCGCGATAGACGTCGAACCGGACGCTGCGGCCCAGAATCCGCCAGGCCGGCGCGGCCAGGGTCGCATCGTGTCGGCGGCGCTTGAGAACCACGCGCAACCGCGCGGCCGTTTGTGAATGTGCAATCAGTTGCGACAGGTCATCGGGTGGACCGACGCGCCGCGCCAGCAGTTGCGCCGACCGCCGCGGCAGCGCGTGTTTGTCGCGCGGCGGAAACATCGGATCCAGATAAACCGTATCGAACGTCCGACCGAGGTCGAGCACGTCGTTGACATCGCCCTCGCAGCATTCCACGTCGCCTGGCAGCGAGAGTTCCACGCGCGCGCGCGCGAGCGCGTCTTCGAGCAGCGTAAACAGCTGCGGGTCACGTTCGACCATCACGACGTTACAACCCAACGCTGCGAGCGTGATGCCGTCGAGACCAAAACCCGCCATCGCGTCGAGCACATGCAGTCCAGTGCGCGCGCCGCACGCCTTTGCGAGCGACAGCTTGCGGCCCTGGCGCAGGCGCCGCCGCACGTCGTCGATATTCAAACAGGTGCCCGATGGGGCGTCGCCTTCGCACAGCTGCAGGCGACCGTCGACGCGCTGCAACACGTGGTCGCCGAGCGCGTTCAAGCGCCGATCTTGCGCCACGGTCGCGTTCCCTGCAGATAGACCGGCAACGCATCCGCGCTGAGGGTTGCGCCGCCGTTTGTTATCGCGGCGCCGGCGAGTGCGAGCACTGCGCGCGCGGTCGGCAGCAGTTGCGCATCGACGCGGCAACCGCGCGTTACAATCGACGCCTCGAAGTGTGTGACCGCATCGCCGATCACCCACCAGCTCGTATCGACCCCGGACGGCAACTCGTGTTCGGTCGTGATGGAGTCCGGCAGACACGATCGACAAACGCCGGCAACGCATTCGTAGCCGCCGACATAAACCTCATCGGCGCGTGATCGCAGCGTGGCGAGCACGTAGCGCGCATGCGGATGCACCGCGATGGCCGCTTGGGCGAGCGCGGCGAGCGACGAGACCGCCACGACGGGAATGTCGAGGCCGAGGCTGACACCCTGCGCAACCGCTGCGGCAATGCGCACACCCGTGAACGAGCCGGGACCGCGCCCGAAAGCCACGGCATCAAGGTCACCGCGTTTGATTCCCGCCGCGTGCAACAGCGCATCGACCATCGGCAGAATCAGGCGATTGTGTTCGCGCGCAACGACGCGATGGTCCTCGCTGATCGCGCCGCGCACCGACAACGCGACTGAACACGCCGCTGCTGATGTTTCCAGCGCAAGAATTGACGGCGCTTGCATGCAATGGTGGGGTTCGCGACCATGATCGGATCTGATTTTCATCGGTCGCATTCTAGAGTGAACACCCGGCAGTTTCTCGGACTCGACGAAGCGCTGACGCTGCTGCGCTCGACCGTCGATACGATCAACGCGCCGCCCGAGACCATCGCGCTGAACGACGCCGCCAACCGCATCGTGGCCGACACGATCATCGCGCCAATGAACGTGCCGCCGTTCGCCGCGTCCGCGATGGATGGTTATGCGGTCTGCAGCAGCGATCCGATATTCGCCGCAGCGGTGCCGTTTGTGCTGCCGGTGCAAGGCGAGAGCAGAGCGGGTACGCCGTTCGACGCGGCGACGCGTCCCGATCATGCAGTGCGGATATTCACCGGTGCGGTCATTCCGCGGCGCTGCGATGCCGTTGTCATTCAGGAGGACGTCACGCGCACCGACGCGGGTGTTGTACTGCAGGCGCGTCCCTCCGCGGGCGCCTGCGTTCGACCCGCCGGACACGATGTCGGCGCGGGAGCGGTGATCGCACAGCGCGGTACGCGGTTGAGTCCGTTCGATCTCGCGTGGTTCAGCGCGTGCGGTGTGCAACGTATTCCGGTGTATCCGCGAATCCGTCTTGCACTCTTCTCGACCGGGGACGAACTACGCGACGCGGGTCAAGAATTGCGCTTGGGCCAGATCTACGACGCGAATCGATTCGTGCTGACGCAGCTGTTGCGCGGGATGCCGGTCAGTGTCGACGATCTCGGCATCGTGCCAGACGATCCGGCGACGATAGAAGCGACTCTGCGTGCCGCAGCGAGCCAGCACGACGTCGTCGTGACATCGGGTGGCGTATCGGTTGGCGATGCCGATTACGTACGCGACGTCGTCTCACGCCTCGGTCGCATCGAGTTCTGGAAGATCGCGATCAAACCAGGCAAACCGCTTGCCTACGGCCGCATTGGCAACTGCCACTTCTTCGGACTCCCCGGCAACCCGGTCTCGACGATCGTCACGTTTCTGATGCTGGTCAAACCAATTCTCGCGCACCTCGCCGGCGCACAAGCGGAGCCGACGCTGATGGTGTCTGCCGAATTGGCTGTCGATGTCCCGCACGAGCGCGGGCGCGTCGAGTACCAGCGCGGCGTCAGTACGAGCAACGCCGGCGCGATCGTTGTGCGCCCGACGTCAGATCAGAGTTCGAACCGACTCGAGAGTTTTCGCGGCGCCAACTGTCTGATCGAAATTCCGCGCGAAAGCGGGAACCTGGCGCGCGGTGATCGCGTCACGATTCTGCCATTGACCGGGTTGTTGGGATGACCGTGCGCTTCAATGCGCGGCCCTGAATGAATCGGGGCGAAGTGCCGGTTTGATTCCCCGCAACTTCGCCCCAGGACTCTCAATCAGCTCGAACTTTCGTTCTCGCCGACTACTGCATCGGTTACTTCTTCTTAGCCACTTTCCGCTTGGCGACTTTTTTCTTAGCCGCTTTTTTCTTGGGAGCCTTCTTCTTCGCAGCGGCCTTCTTTGCAGGCTTCTTGCGAGCGGCGGCCATACGACGCTTGGCTACCTTCTTCTTCGCAGCTTTTCTTTTTGCGGGTTTCTTCGCAGCCTTCTTCTTAGGTGCTGCTTTTTTCTTTGCTGCGGCTTTTTTCTTCGCCTTTGCTTTCGCCATTCTCATCTCCTCGGCATTGTTGAACTCAAACGCGCGTTGAAAGACAAACGACATCTCGAAACGTGCGGTGCCGATAATAGGTGAAATGAAACTAAATTCCACCCCTTCGTGCGAGCTTTTGCGAGACGTCAATCAGCGCGAATGCGATCAACAGAGCGAGCGCGACGAGTCGTTGGTCACGATTCGAAACCCGCCAACGTCGACAGCACCGCGTTCCTGATCTCTTCGACGCTGCCAATTCCTCGAACCTTCGCGTAACGAATGCGATTTTCGCCAGCCAATTTGCTATAGAAATCGACTAACGGAAATGTCTGGTCGTGATACACCGCCAACCGTTGACGTACGGTCGCTTCCGCATCGTCCTTGCGTTGTACCAGCTCATCTCCGGTGTCGTCGTCGCGGTTGTCGACTTTGGGTGGGTTGTAGATCACGTGATACACGCGGCCGGATTTTTCGTGCACGCGCCTGCCGCTGAGACGTTTTACGATCTGTTCCTCGGGCACGACGATCTCCAGTACGCCATCGAGGTGCACGTCGGCATCGATCAACGCTTGCGCCTGAACGATGGTTCGCGGAAATCCATCGAACAAAAATCCATTGGCGCAGTCCGCTTGCGCAATCCGATCCTTGACCAGCGCGATGATGCTGTCGTCGGAGACCAGCGCACCGCTATCCATCACTTTTTTGACCTGACGCCCCAGCGGCGTACCCGCTTTGACCGCCGCGCGCAGCATATCCCCCGTCGATATCTGCGGAATTCCGTACGCATCGCAGATGAATTGCGCTTGCGTGCCTTTGCCGGCGCCGGGTGGTCCCAACAAAATGAGTCGCATGAAAAACTCCTGTGGTCGTTCGGATGGTAGCAGCCTCAGCCCCGTATCTGGCGCTCGAATACGCCGAGCGTCTCGACGTGCGTTGTATGCGGGAACATGTCGAACACTCTCAATCGCGCGAGCGTGAAGCCGGCCTTCTCGAGCGCAGCGGCGTCACGCGCAAAACTCACCGGATGACACGACACATAGGCGATCCGCTGCACCTGTGACGCAATCAACACCGGCAGCACCGCGCCCGCGCCGGTACGTGGCGGATCGAGGATCACCTTGTCGACACCGTCGAGTGCGGCCGCGACCGCGCCGAGCGGCTGCGCATACAGATCCGCGCGTTCGAAGTGCGCGCGATCCGCGAGTCCGTTCCTGGCCGCGTTCGCGCGGCCGCGCGCGACAAGTTCGGGCGCCGCTTCGAGGCCTAGCACGCGTGCGCCGCATCGCGCGACCGGCAGTGTGAAGTTGCCGATGCCGCAAAACAGATCCACCACCGTGTCGCCGCGAGCAATGTCGAGCCACGCGATCGCAGTTGCGACCAGCGCGGCATTGATCGACGCGTTGACCTGGATGAAGTCGGCCGGATGAAACCACAGCGTCACGCCAAAGGCGTCGAGCCGATAGCTCAATAAGCGCGCGGGTGCACCGGCCAGATCGACGATCGTGTCGTAGCCGGCGCTCTGAAGGAGCACCTGTATCGAGGTGCGACCCTGAAATGCGACGAGCGCGGCGTGATCGGCGGCGCTGAGTACCACGACGTGACGCAGAATCATCGCTGCCGCGTCATCGCCCACTGCGACTTCGATCTGCGGAATCGACTCGCGCGCTTGTAGGCCACCAATCAGCCGTGCGAGCGGGCGTATCTCGTTTGCGAAGGGTGGCGCCAGCACGCAGCACGAGTTCAGTCGTGCGATGCGATTGCCAAAGCTCTCACGAAAGCCGACCAGCAATTCCGCCGTGTCGCGTATCGAACGCACGGCCAAGCGCGCCCGTCTGCGATACAAGTACGCGGGTCCGCTCACGGAGGGACGCACGCTATGGGCGGTGACACCGGCCTTCGCGAGCTCCTGCAACAGCCATTGCTGCTTCAGCGCGAGCTGATCGGGGGCAGTCAGGTGCTGCATGCTGCAGCCGCCACAGCGCATGAACGCTTCGCACGAAGGTTTCGCGTGCGCGCCGACCTTTACAAGCCACTGCTCGGGTAGCGCATACCAGCTGCCGTGCCGTCGGCGCACGATCCGCGACGCGATGACCTCGCCCGGCAATGCGCCTTTGACATGCACCGGATGGCGCTCGAACTGCGCCACGCCAAACCCATCGGCACCGAGGCTGTCGATCTCGAGATCTACGACGCGTGGCCCTTGCCGCTTAGCCACTGCGAATCACGCGAGGTCGCGCCGGTAAAGCGCGCGACTGCGAATCGGCCTGTCGCCGAGATGCGGTGCGAGCGCGCGCCGCATGATCTGTTTGGCGACGCGACGCACGTGGTCGTCACGATAGTCGTCGACCGCAATCGCGAGCAGTGTCGAACCGCTGAACACCAGACGTTCGTCGGTCGGTTGCGTCACCGCATGGAAGCCTGAGTCGGGCACGAACGCATAGCCTCGCGTCGCAACCACGGGCTCGCCCGAATCGGCGTCGGTATCGAACGTGACCTCGTACCCGCTCTCTTTCAGCACGAGCCGTTCGAACTTGCGCAGATCCGGTTCCGGATCCGTGGTGCTCATCAGGCCGTCGAGTGTCGCTTCGTAACCGTCGAACAGTCGCGGATGTGGGTCGGCGTCGCGCAGCAGCCGCAACAGCAACTCGTTCAGATACATCCCGGCATAGAGTGCGTCACCCGTCAGCCATCGATGCGATAGCGCATCGCAGCCCGTCAGCGTCAGCAGCGAGCCGCGGCCGCTGCAGCCGATCAGCAACCGGCCAAACGGTTGTGGTTGGCTGGAACCGCGACGCGAGCCGCGCGCGCCACGCGCAACGACGCTGACGCGGCCGTGCTGCAATGTCAGCAGATCGATCAGAGCGCTCGTTTCACGATACGGCCGCGCGTGCAGCACATACGCGGGTTCACCTGCGATGCGGCGCGTGTCGTGACTCACGGTCAGTCGAACCCCAGACGCTTGAGGCCGGCCTCGTTGTTGGTCCAGCCCGGCTTGACCTTTACCCACAGGCGCAGCATGACCTTGCACTCGACCATCGCTTCGATGTCGACGCGCGCCTGCGTACCGACGGATTTGAGCATGTCACCGTTGCGCCCGATGATGATTCCTTTCTGGCCCTCGCGTTCAACGTATATCGTCGCATCGATCTCGACCAGCCGTTTGCCCGCCACATAACGTTCGACGACGACGGTGATGCGATGCGGGATCTCGTCGCCGAGTCGGCGCATCAACTTTTCGCGCACGATCTCGCCGGCGATAAAACGCAGGGAACGATCTGTGACCTGATCCAGCGGAAACAGGTGCGGGCTCTCGGGCAGACGCGCGAGCACTTCGGACTTCAGTTGCTCGACACCGTCTCCGTGCAGCGCGCAGATCGGGATGATCGCCTCGAAGACACCGAGCGCATCGAGCTTCGCGATGTGTGGCAACAGCTGATCGCGCGCCTCGAGCTGGTCGATCTTGTTGATCACGCACAGCTTGCGGCCGGGGGCGCGCTTGATGAGATCGACGATCCGCTGATCGTCGTCGGAAAACCGCAAGCGCTCGACGAGCAGCACCACGATATCGACGTCGTGCAGCGCCGATGTCGCGGCGCGCACCATGTATCGATTCGTCGCGCGTCCGCCGCCGTCGTGTATACCCGGCGTATCGACGTAGATCGCTTGCGTGCTGCCCACGCTGTCGACGCCCAACAAGTTGTGGCGCGTGGTCTGTGGCTTGCGCGACGTGATGCTCAGCTTGCGTCCGACGATCTGGTTCAACAGCGTTGACTTGCCGACGTTCGGCCGGCCGACCAGCGCAACGTAGCCACAGCGTTGCGGTTCAGCCGACATCGGCGTCCCCAATCAGATCGAGTGCGGCGCGCGCGGCAACCTGTTCGGCTTCCCGCCGATTGCGACCCTGCCCTTGCGTCGTGACGCCGAGACCGGCAATTCGACACTCGACCAGAAATTCCGGCAGGTGCTCGTCACCCGAGCGGGAGATCACGTTGTAGTCCGGCGGCGGCAGCCGGCGTCGCTGAACCTGTTCCTGCAACTGCGTTTTGTTATCGCGCGCCATTTGCGCGTCGACAGCGTCGACGTGACGAGCGAACAGTACGTGAACGACGGTGCGCGCCGCCTCGTAACCCCCGTCGGTGAGCACGGCGCCAAGAATTGCTTCAACGGTGTCGGCGAGAATGGATTCGCGTTGGTGTCCGCCACTGCGGCGTTCCCCTACGCCCAAGCGCAGGTGGTCGCCAAGGTCGATTTCACGCGCGACGCGAGCGAGTGAGCCACGCTTCACGAGACTCGCACGCATCAGCGTCAATGAATGTTCCTGCGCTTTCGGAAACACGCGACACAACCAATCCGCGATGATAAAACCCAGCGCTGCATCACCCAGAAACTCGAGTCGTTCGTTGTTGGTGCCGCCGCTGCTGCGGTGGGTCAGTGCGAGCTCGAGCAGGTCGCTATCGACGAAGGAGTAGCCGATGCGTCGCTCGAGCCGTTCGAGCGATCCACTCGCCGTTTGCAATTCATGCACTCACGAGTAGTCGAAGTTCCTGTCGAACGCGACCACGACCGAGATGTTGTAGAAGAGCGGCTCGCGGATTTCATACTTCAGCACCAACGTCGTGCCAATGCGCTTGCGATCGATCTGGATGATCTCATCGACGTCCAGATCCCGGATATTGTTGATCAGCAGACGCTTGCGCAGCGAGTCCTTGATCTCACGGGTGCCCATCGAATGCACTTTGTCGCTCGGCAGCGCCTCGATCAGCTTGACGATCGTGAAGTAGTCGAGGTACGCAGGCGCGACCCGCGCCGCGACGAGTCCGACCAAGCTCGCCATTGCCGCGATGAGGATCCAACTCAAAAATGACGCGCCGCGCTCCTTCGATCTCATGGCAATGCCTCCGTCAATTGATCCAGCCATTGCGAGCAAAGGTCGGCCAATGCAATCCGGGGTCTTTGTGCACCCATACGGCAACGGCCTTGCCCACGACCTTGCCCTCGGCAGCGAAGCCCCAGCGACGGCTGTCGTCGCTGCGATCGCGGTTGTCTCCCATCATAAAGTAATGACCTTCGGGAACCGTCCATTCCTGCGGGCGCTCGACCCGCGCAGGATACCTGTAGATGCGGTGCGAATGGGTGCCGAGCTGCTCATCGTAGATCTGGTATCCGCCCCGTCCATCAGCCGCCACCTGATCGACGAACGTAAGCGGTATACGTTCGCCGTTGATCGTGAGCATTTTGTCCTGATAACGCACCCGATCACCCGGGACGCCGACCACGCGCTTGATGAAGTAGCGCGGTTCGTGCGGCGGGATGAACACCATCACGTCACCGCGCTGCGGCTCACCGACATCGAACAGTTTGGTGCCCAGCACCGGTAGCCGGATCCCATACGCGTATTTGTTCACGAGGATGAAGTCGCCGACGGTCAACGTCGGCACCATCGATTCCGACGGAATCTGGTACGGCTCGACGAGAAAACTGCGCAACACCAGCACGAGCAACAGCACCGGAAAAAACGAACGCGCGTATTCCGTGAGCATCGGTTCTTTCAGGATGCCCGCGACCGCTTCGTCGTTCTGATTGCGCCCTGCGCCGGCCGCGTACGCACGCGCTGCCTTGACACGGCGCGGTTTGAGAAGCAACGCATCGGCGAGCCAGATCGAACCGCTGATGATCACGGCCCAACTGAGTATCAGCGGAAAGTCGAGGTCCATCAGCGATCGACCCGAAGCGCGGCGAGGAACGCATCCTGCGGAATTTCGACCCGGCCCAGTTGCTTCATCCGCTTTTTGCCGGCTTTCTGTTTTTCGAGCAGCTTCTTCTTACGTGTGACATCGCCGCCGTAACACTTGGCCGTGACATTCTTGCGCAATGCCTTGATGGTCTGGCGCGAAATGATCTGCGTGCCGATCGCGGCCTGCACCGCGACGTCGTACATCTGCCGCGGAATCAGCTCCTTCATTTTCTCGGTGAGCTGACGACCGCGCGCTTGCGCGTGCGCGCGATGCACGATCATCGCCAGCGCGTCGATCCGGTCACCGTTGATCAGAATGTCCAGCCGCACCAGATCGGCCGCCTCGAAGCGCTCGAAGTTGTAGTCGAGCGACGCAAAACCCCGACTCACAGACTTCAGCCGATCGAAGAAGTCCATCACGACTTCGCTCATCGGCATTTCGTAGTGCACCGACACCTGTCCCGCTGAAAACTGCAACGACTTCTGCACGCCGCGACGTTCGGTGCACAGTCCGATGACGTTGCCGAGATGTTCCTGCGGCACGAGGATGTTCGCCGAGACGATCGGCTCGCGCATCTCGGCGATGCGACCGAGATCCGGCAACCGCGATGGGTTGTCGACCTTGATCACCTCACCGGTTCGTGTCAGCACTTCATAGACGACCGTCGGGGCAGAACTGATCAGATCGAGGCCGTAC
The DNA here is from genome assembly GCA_964445675.1 of uncultured Pseudomonadales bacterium. Taxonomy (GTDB): domain Bacteria; phylum Pseudomonadota; class Gammaproteobacteria; order Pseudomonadales; family Azotimanducaceae; genus DATJGR01. Next base: position 18,702 of record CAYUMA010000231.1, read on the forward strand.
TCCCGCTCGAGTCGCTCCTGCACGATCTCCATGTGCAACATGCCAAGAAAACCGCAGCGAAAGCCGAAGCCGAGCGCGTCGGAGCTCTCCGGTTCGTAGAACAACGACGCATCGTTGAGCGTCAGCTTGCTCAGCGCGTCGCGGAAATCTTCGAAGTCCTCCGAACTGACCGGGAACAATCCTGCGTAGACCTGCGGCTTGGCTTTTGCGAAGCCGGGCAACTGCCCGGTGTCCGGATACGCCGCCAGCACGATCGTGTCGCCGACCGGTGCGCCGCGGATCTCTTTGATGCCCGCCATCACGTAGCCAACTTCGCCGGCACCGAGCGACGCGCGATCGGTACGTTTCGGACTGAAACAGCCGACGCCGTCGACGAGTTGCGTGCGGCCGACCGATTTCACGAGGATGCGATCGCCTTTTGCAATCCGGCCGTGCACGACGCGCACCAGCGACACGACCCCGAGATAGTTGTCGAACCACGAGTCGATGATCAGCGCCTGCAACGGCTTGTCGGGATCGCCTTGCGGCGGCGGTACCTTCGCGACGAGCTGCTCCAGCAGATCCGGAATACCCATTCCCGTCTTCGCGCTGACGCGCAGCGCCTGGCTCGCGTCGAGTCCGATGATCTCCTCGATCTCCATCGCGACCTTTTCCGGTTCCGCTTGCGGCAGGTCCATCTTGTTCAGGACCGGGATCACTTCGAGGCCTTGATTGATCGCCGTATAACAATTGGCGACCGACTGCGCCTCGACGCCTTGTGCGGCGTCGACCACGAGCAACGCCCCTTCACACGCCGCGAGCGAACGCGACACTTCGTAGCTGAAGTCGACATGGCCCGGCGTGTCGATGAAGTTCAGTTGATAACGACGCCCGTCGCGCGCGTCGTAATACAGGGTCACGCTCTGCGCTTTGATCGTAATACCGCGCTCGCGCTCGATATCCATCGAGTCGAGCACCTGGTCGCCCATCTCACGCTCGGACAAACCCCCGCACAACTGGATCAATCGATCCGCGAGGGTCGATTTTCCGTGGTCGATGTGCGCGATGATGGAAAAATTTCGAATGTGTTCGATCGACGACACGTAGGTCTGCGGGGTACAAGCGGCGGCGCGCAGTGTAGCTCATTTGCGCAGCGCGCTGCCATGCGCCACACCACAGGTGGCGCTATGCGCCGCTCCTCAGGTGGCGCTATGCGCCGCGCGCGGCGCGACGTCACGGCCATGATGTGAACCGAGGCTATTCCGCGGGGACTCGCAGCGCGAGAAACGTGGGCGCCTGGCCGCGCACGATCAATACCGGCACCGACCGACCGGGCGTCAACGCATCGACGACTTTTGCAAACGTCGCCGGCGAATCGATCTCCTGATTGTTCAACCGCGTGATGATGTCGCCTTCGCGGATCCCCGCCTCTGCGGCCGGACCATTGGCTTCGACGACACGCACGCCGTGATCGACGCCCGCGCGTTGTTGCAGCGGATCCGCCAGCGCCTCGACGACCACGCCGATGCGCGACGGCACCGGCGCACCATCGGGCGCCGCGCTCGCAACCTGACCCGTCTCGAGGTCGGGCAATTCGCCAACGACCACCTTGAGTGTCTCGCGTTTGCCGTTGCGCACGATCAGCAGCTGCGCTTCGCTGTCGGGCCGCGCATGGCCGACGAAGTGCGGAAGGTCCGCGGAGAGGTCCACGTGTTCGTCATTGAACTGCAGGATGATGTCGCCTTCGCGCAGACCCGCCTTCGCGGCCGGACCCCCTTCGATCACGCGGGCGACCAGCGCACCTGACGGCTTTTCGAGGCCGAAGGTCTCGGCGAGGTCACGATTGACTTCCTGAATCACAACGCCGAGCCAGCCGCGCGCCACCTTGCCGTTCGCCTTGATTTGCTCGACGACATCGAGCGCGACGTCGACCGGGATCGCAAACGAAACGCCCATGAAGCCGCCGGAGCGCGTATAGATCTGCGAGTTGATGCCAATCACTTCGCCGTCGAGGTTGAAGAGCGGTCCCCCGGAGTTGCCGGGGTTGATCGCGACATCCGTCTGGATGAACGGCACGTAGTTTTCGTTGTTCTCGGTCGGCAGGCTGCGACCGATCGCGCTGATGATGCCCGCCGTCACCGAATAGTCGAATCCGAACGGTGATCCGATCGCGAGCACCCACTCGCCCGCTTTCAGATTGCGCGACTGCCCGAGTTTGACGGTCGGCAGGTTATCGGCATTCACTTTCAGCAGCGCCAGGTCCGAACGCGGATCCGCACCAACGACCGTTGCAACCAGTTCGCGGCGGTCATTCATCCGCACGACGATCTCGGCGGCATCTTCGACCACGTGATTGTTCGTCAGAATGTACCCGTCGGCCGAGATGATGAATCCCGAACCGAGCGAGCGACGCTGGCCAAACGGCGAGCCGCCACCGTCAGGCACTTGCGGGCGCCCATCGGGCCCGAAAAAACGTCGGAAAAACTCGTCCATCTCCGGATTGCCGCCCGAGCCCGCTTGATGGTCGGTCTTCTGGGTCGTGCTGACGTTGACGACCGCAGGCGAGTTCTTCTCCACCAGAATCGTAAAGTCCGGCAGTTCGCGCGCCAGCGCCGCAGCGCCACCGAACAATGCCCACCCCAGCGCGGCGACACTCAACACCGCACTCTGCAGGCGCATCGTCGAAACGGTATTCATGTGATTCTCGAATTTCCTGTAATGAAATGAAGTGGACGCTCGTCGGACCATTTCCGGCGAGCCTTGTTCAATGCGGTCGATGTGGGTATTGGTACCGAGATCGCGTCGCCGCTCATTGCGTGACGTGTCGTACGGAACGCGCGATCCGTTGCGCCGTCGCGGTGGGGATTTCGCCAACGACGGTGACGAGGTGACGCACCGCATCGGCTCCACCATCGATCACCTCGGAGACCGCCACCGTCGCGCCACTGCGCGACACCAGCGCATTCGCGCCGGACTCGGGCATGGCTTCGATGAAAACCGAGAACGCCGCAAGGCCATCTGAATACATCAGCGTGTCGACCGACTTGGCCGCATTCGGCGTTCGGCGCAAGTCCCATGACGCCATCATGAAACCGTCAGGCACCCATTCGGCGCGCCAGTTCACCTTGCGCTGCTCCCCGACGGGTGCGGAAGACTCTAGCGACAGATGACTCGTCAACGAACCAGTGGCGGTCTCCGGCGCCAGATCCTGCTCGGTGATCGGACCGCCGACTTTCAGCGTCGCAAACTGGAATATCTCGAGCTTGTTGCCCTGCGTGTCGACCAACTCCGAACGCAACAACAGGCCGGTCGCCTCATCGAGCCACAGGCGAAATCCGTAGCGATGCGCGTCACGCTGCGTCAAAGCTAACCGAATCGCCGGACGGCTCGCGACTCGATCCGTCCCGTGCAACGACAACGTGTAGTGGTTCGACACATCCTCGAATGACCGCGAGAATGCGCGCGCGAACGGGCCCGCCGGGATGCTGCTCTCGAGCGCGAGAATCTCGTCGCCCGGCTGCAGAATGCACTCGACCTCGTCGCCGGTGCGGATGATCTCGCGGGGTGTGCCGTTCAGATGCACCAGACGTTCGCGCTGCACACCGTTCGTCACCGTGTGAATGACGCGCAGCGTCGACAGGTCGTCGCCACCGAAATAGCTGAAGATGCCGTCATAGCTCGATTCCATGAATCCGCGATTCATCATCTCGAGCCATTGCGCCGGCGTGCGCTGCGGATCGGCAAGGGCGGGCGCCGCAAGCAGCAGGCATCCGAGCACCGACAACGCCACAACCCGGAGGTTCGCTGAATTCATCGCGATTCGAACGCGGCCACCTTGACGAACGGCACAACGCTGCGATTAGTCAACGCGACGTGATGCGCGTGGTGCAGCATATAAGCCTGCGCGCGCTGCAGATCCGGCGCGGCCGGACGCGGCGGCCGAACACGCGCCTCGTTGTCGAACAACGCAACCGACACGGCCGGCGCGATAGCAGCACCGCGCTGCACCGACACGACCTGAGGTGCGGCGACGTCCGGTATCTCGTTGCCGCCAAACCCGAGCACGACCGCTGCGGCAACGCCGGCGGCGACCGCAACACCGGCGACGCCACGTCCCCACGTAGCCCATCCGCCGCGTGCCGCGCGAGGCTGGACGTCGACCGGTTCCGCCGACGTGTCGGACGCAGTTGCATCGGCAGCGTCGACTTCCGTCCAGAAGCGCGCACTGAGATTCGCAACCGCCAGATTGCGGCCCTCGCCGCGCATCACGCTGCGCACGAGATGGAATCGCTCCCACACGCCCCGCAACTCCGGATCATTGGCAGCCTCATTCAGAACCCGGCGGATCTCGAACTCGTCCGCCTCGCCATCCATCACTGCCGACAGTGATTCCTTGAGTTGCTCCGACATGCTGTTACCTACCCTGTAGCTCTATTCCCGCTAGCGCGAATCGATCAGCGGACGGATCCGACTGTCGATCGCCTCGCGGGCGCGGAATATCCGAGAACGCACCGTGCCGACCGGACAGTCCATGACCTCGGCAATCTGTTCGTAGCTTAGACCATCAAATTCGCGAAGTGTTACAGCGCTGCGCAAATCATCCGGCAGCGCTTTGATCGCCGCATTGATCGTGCGCTCGAGTTCGTCGCGCGCCAACGCATTTTCTGGATTCTCCACATCCCGTAGCGCGTCGCCGCCATCAAAATGCTCTGCATCGGCGGCATCCACATCGACGTCGGGCGGGCGCCGGCTGCGCGCAACCAGATGGTTCTTCGCGGTATTGATCGCGATGCGGTACAGCCACGTGTAGAAGGCGCTCTCGCCGCGGAAGCGCGGCAAGGCGCGGTACGCCTTGATGAAAGCTTCCTGCACCACATCGTCGATCTCGTCGTGGGCTCGCACGTAGCGACCGACCAGACCGTGAATCTTGTGCTGATAGCGACTGAACAACAGATCGAAGGCGCGACGATCCCCTTTCTGCACGCGCCGTACCAGCTCCTGGTCCGCATCCCTGGCCACGGCCTAACAGTTCCTCACGATACGAAGCATTCCTTCCGATTGTCGGCGCGACGCAACTTTGTAATGCGTGGGCCGATGTGGATAAGGCCTGACCACGCAACGATGGGGATTGGGCGTGCTCGAGGGCCGCATATTCTGCCGTCTGGAGGTCCTTTATACTAGCGCGTGTTGGCAACCCGCCAAGGTAAGAGCAGCACGCCGTGGTTGAACGCAACCGACATGACGTATTGATCATCGGCAGCGGTGCGGCCGGCCTCGCCGCGGCGTTGCATCTCGCTGCGCATGCGCGTGTCGCGGTGCTGTCGAAACACGAACTCGATTCCGGCTCGACCGATTGGGCTCAAGGCGGCATCGCCGCCGTCATCGATTCCGCCGACAGCGAATACGAACACGTGCAGGACACATTGGCGGCGGGCGCGGGCCTGTGTCGCGAGAACACCGTGTGGCACGTCGTCTGCCATGCGCGCGAAGTCATCGATCAACTCATTCGCTGGGGCGTTGCGTTCGACCGCGACGGCAACGACTTTCACTTGACGCAGGAAGGCGGCCATTCGTTTCGACGGATCCTGCACGTTGCCGATACCACCGGGCACGCGATCTCATCGAATCTGATTCGCGAGGCGAGTCACGCGCCCAACGTCGAGTTGTTCACACATCATGTCGCGATCGATCTGATCACGACCGCAAAACTCGGCGCGAGCACGAATCGTTGCGTGGGCGCCTACGTCTATAACCAGAGCACCGATCACGTCGAGGTGTTCGAGGCGTCGTGCGTCATTCTCGCAACGGGCGGCGCGAGCAAGGTCTATCTGTACACGAGTAATCCGGACGGCTCGACCGGTGACGGCATTGCAATGGCGTGGCGAGCGGGCTGTCGCGTCGCCAACATGGAGTTCAATCAGTTCCACCCGACCTGCTTGTACCACCCCCACGCCAAATCATTTTTGATTTCCGAAGCCGTGCGCGGTGAAGGTGGCCTGCTGCTGTTGCCCGACGGCGAGCGGTTCATGCCCAAGTTCGACGCGCGCGCCGAACTCGCGCCGCGCGACGTCGTCGCGCGTGCGATCGACCACGAAATGAAGCGGCTCGGGGCCGACTGCGTCTATCTCGATATCAGTCACAAACCCGACGCATTGATCAAGAAGCACTTCCCGAACATCTATGCGACCTGCGCATCGCTGGGCATCGACATCACGCGTGAACCGATTCCCGTCGTGCCGGCCGCGCACTACACGTGTGGCGGCGTCGTCGTCGATCTGCACGGCGCCACCGACATCGACTGCCTGTACGCCATCGGCGAGACGAGCTTCACGGGACTGCACGGCGCGAATCGGCTCGCGAGCAATTCATTGCTCGAGTGTCTTGTGTACGGCAAGTCGGCGGCGGACCACATCCGCGCCCGCCTGCCGTCAGCTGCGCCGATTCCCGCGATTCCGGGTTGGGACGAGAGCCGCGTCACCGACTCGGACGAAGACGTCGTCATCTCGCACAACTGGCACGAACTGCGGCAGTTCATGTGGGATTACGTCGGCATCGTGCGGACCGACAAACGGCTCGAGCGCGCGCTGCACCGCATCGAATTGTTGAAGCGCGAAATTCACGAGTACTACAGCAACTACCGCGTCGGCAGCGACCTGATTGAACTGCGCAACCTGATTCACGTCGCCGAGCTGATCGTACGGTCCGCGCGCGCCCGCCGTGAAAGCCGCGGCCTGCACTACACGCTCGATCACCGTGACCTGCGCGCCAACGCGAGCGATACGATGTTGTACCCGAGCTTCGCGGATCCGCTGGACGTGTTGCGGCCGGTCGCCCTGTGACTCTCACGTTGTGAAATCCAACGCTTTCATGTGACGCCGCAGCGCGGCGTGGTCCGCATCGGTCACTTCACCGCGCCACACGTACAACAACCGGCGCCGCCGGCCGCTCGCGGTCAACCAGACCGCCGTCCAACCCGGGCCGAGCCACGCCCGCCGAGCGCGGTACTCGAGCGCGTCGACCGTGATCCCGCCCGAACACAATCCGAGCTCATGCAGCGCGCCGTGCTCGCGCCGCGCGCGCAACCATTCGGCTGTCGCGCTCAACACCACCGCGCCAAGCACCACTATGCCGAGGAACGCCGTCATCGATGATCGCTCGCGCGCGAGATCGAGCGCCGCGAGGGCCGCGAGCGCATGCACCACGACCGGTAACACCAAGCGCCGGCGCCCAATGCGCCAGTCAATGCGCCGAATCACGTTCATTGAAGGCGCGGATCAACGCGACGAGCTCACCGAGCGACGGATCCTGCGGGGCGCTACGTTGCTGGAACCAGCTCCAGATGTCCTGGTCCTCGCACTCGAGCAACCGCTGCAGCGCCGTGCGTTGCGTCGCCGACAGAGTCTCGAAGCGAGCAAGGACGAACGGCGGCAGCAACAGATCCAGCTCGAGCAGCCCGCGCCGGCTGCGCCAGTAACATCGATTCAACGCAACATTCGAAACGAGCATGGCAAGTGACACCCATCTGGCGATCTCGACACTAACCACTCCGACGGCGAAAGTCATAAGATCGCGCGGCTACATCATGTGAGCGTCGACGTGCACGACGACTGGCAATACTTCCTTAAGCTGCAAGGCTTCGAGATCAAACAAGCACGCGCGTACGCTCGCGGAAGCGACGTCGACCCGGCCGCAACGCGTTGCGTGGACCTCAATCATTTCGTCGCACTGTCGCTGGTCGGACCCGATGCGAGTTCGTTTCTGGAGGGGTATCTGACCTGCGAGATGGCGACGCTCACCGAGTCCCGCGCACTGCAGGGCGCCTACTGCAACATCAAGGGGCGCGTCGTCGCGGACGCGATCGTGTTGCTTGTAGGTGCACAACCGACACTGCTGATCCATGCGTCGTTGCGGGAAGAGGTCGTGACGAGCCTGCGCAAATACCTCGTTTTCTCGCGCTCGCGATTCGCCGATCCCGGCACTGCGCCCGTGATCCTCGGCATCGTGAATCCGCCGCCCGCCGCCGGATTGCCGGTGGTGCCGTTGACGGTCGCCCAGTTCCGCGGCGGTCATGCGATCGCGCTGGCGGGGCCAACCCCTCGCATAGTGCTGCTGTTGTCCGCCGCGCAGGCCAAAGCGGTCTGGCTCGAATATGCAGCGCAATCCGCGGTCGCCGATGCAAGTGTCTGGGATCTGCTCGACATCCGCGCCGGTATTGCACACGTCGACGCAGCGACGTCGGGCGTCTTCCTGCCGCAGATGCTCGATTACGACAAGGCAGGCGCGATCAGCTTTACGAAGGGGTGTTACCTCGGTCAGGAGATCGTCGCGCGAACGCAACACCTCGGGCGCGCGAAACGCCATCTCCAACGACTCTCGTGGAGTGGCGCAAACCCGCCGTCGGTCGGCGCGGCGCTCAACGACGCCGCCAATCATCGCGCCGGAACGTTGGTCGCGATCGCAGCCTTGGCAGCCGACCGCGGCGAAGCGCTCGCGGTTCTCAACGACAGCAGCACTTCAGCGCTGCACGCCGACGCAGTGACATTCGTCCCGGAGTGACCCTTTCCCGCCGCCCCCGGGTCGGCTGTCAGCCGTTCTTTTGATAGAGCTGCTGGATGCTCGAGAAATCAAGGCCGCCGGCGCCGTGCTGCTGCTTCAGCAGCCGATACAGATTGCGCGCGAGCGCACCCATTGGAATCGCCATATCGGTGCCGTCGGCGGCGTCCATCGCCAGGCCGAGATCCTTGATCATCAGATCGACGAGGAAGCCGCCCGAATAACCCCGCGACGCTGGTACGCCTTCCATCACGCCGGGATAGGGGTTGTAGACGTTGAGCGACCAGTTGCCGCCCGATGAGCGTTTCATGATCTCTGACAGCACCTTCGCATCGAGTCCATTCGCAACGCCCAACGCGAGCGCCTCGGCGGTACCGGTCATGTGAATTGCCAACAGCATGTTGTTGCAGACCTTAGCGACCTGGCCCGCGCCCTGCGCGCCCGCATGGAAAATGTTGCTGCCCATACGTTCCAGAATTCCACGCGCGCGCTCGAGCACCGCAGCGTCGCCACCGACGATGAACGTCAGCGTGCCTTTTTCGGCACCTGCGGTACCGCCCGAAACCGGCGCGTCCAGCATCTCGATTCCGCGCGCGCGCGCGGCGTCCGCGACTTTGCACGCAGACTGCGGCGAGATCGTGCTGCAATCGATCACGACGGTCGAACGCGCAATTCGATCGAGCAACGTGCGGCCGTCTGCGTCCGGGGTCAGGTACAGGGCCTCGACGTGGCGGCTAGCCGGCAACATGCTGATGAAAAATTCGGCGCCTTCCGCGGCGCGCGCCGCCGACGTCGATACCGCCGCGCCGCCTTCCTTTGCGCGCGCCAGCGCCGACTCAATGAGGTCGAATGCCGTCACTGGGTGGCCCGCCTTGATCAGGTTGAGCAGCATCGGGCCGCCCATGTTGCCAAGACCTACGAATCCGATCTTCGCCATCAACGTTCTCCCAAGTCAGCCAACAACATCGCGCAGGGGCTCTCAAAGTGCTCGACGACGTACTCGTGCGGCAGTTCCTGCACAGTGCGATACCGCCACGCTGGTTTATTGTCCTTGTCGATGATCAGTGCACGTATGCCTTCGACAAAATCCGGTTGCACCGCGCACGTATTTGCGACGGACAGTTCCATTCCAAAAGCGTCCTCGAGCGACATCGTTGCGACTCTGCGCAGTTGTTCGTGAACGATGCCGAGCGACGTGGGACAACCCGTGGCCATCGCGGCGAGTCCTTTGTCGAGCCACGCGTCGCGACCCGCCAGGTGCATCAGCCGAGCCACTGTTTCCTGCACCGTCGCCGGCAACTCGGGAATTGCGGCTTCGAGGGGTTGTTGATGCTGCATCAGTGCGCCGTCATCGACCTGCGGGCGCCCGCATGCCACGATGCACGCGTCGATGACCTGCGCGTCGGTGCCTGTCGCGCTCCAGGCCGCACTTGTCAAACCGTCGACCAGCAGCGACCACGCGGACGCGGGTATTGCATGAGTCGCAAGGCCGATGAACATCGCGTCCGCGGTGAGCATGTGTGTGCCGGTCATGCCGAGCCACACGGCGTTCGCGCTCGATAGCCCCTTCAGAATCCACGACGCGCCGGCGTCCGGGAACAACCCGATCGTGAGTTCCGGCATCGCGATGCGTGAGCGCTCGGTCACGAGCCGATACCTCGACGCGGAGAACAAGCCGAGTCCGCCGCCCATCACGACACCGTGGCCGAAACACACGACGGGTTTGCGCGAGCGATGGATCGCGTAATCGAGCCGATACTCGGCTTCGAAGAAGCGTTCCGCATAGTCATCGACCTGGGCGTGGGCCGCGCGATTGCGCGTGATGCAGCGATACAACGCCTGAATATCCCCGCCGGCGCAGAATGCGCGCTCGCCCGCACCGCGCAACAGTATCGCGACCACGTCGCGGCGTTCGTTCCACGCCGCCAGCGCGGGCGCAAGCATCTCAATCATCGGCAACGACAGCGAGTTGAGCGTTTTTTCGACGTTCAACGTCGCAAGCGCCAGCGTGTGTCCCGACGCCGTCCGTCGCTCCTCGAGTACGACGACGTCGGACGGGGCGTTCAGCGGCACACTCACCGTCATGCATTCTTCCAGACGGGTTTGCGCTTCTCGAGGAACGCCTTGACCCCTTCGGTCTGATCCTGCGTATCGAACAGCTTGACGAACGATTCGCGTTCGGACGCATACGCAGAACTGATATCCCCTTCGCGTGCGCGTTGAATCAGCGCTTTGCATGCAGCGACCGCAGGTGGACTCTGCCGCCCCGCCGACTCGGCCAACTTCAGCGCCTGGCCTAACGCCCCGCCCTTCTCGACCACTTCTTCGACGAGTCCGATCCGCACGGCGTCCTGCGCGTCGATGCGTTCGCCGCACAGGATCATACGTTTCGCCCACCCCTCGCCGACGAGCCACGCGAGGTTCTGCGTGCCGCCGCCGCATGGCAACAAGCCGACGGTCGCTTCGGGCAAAGCCATCAGCGCTTGCCGCTCGGCGATCCGGATGTCGCACGCCAGCGCGCATTCGAGCCCACCGCCCATCGCAAACCCATTGATCGCGGCGATCGTCACGCCGCGAAAGTTCGCGAGCCGCTCGAACGCGCTGCCGAAGGCAACCGACATCGTCGCGGCCACACCTTTGTCGCCATCTGCGAACAGTTTCAGGTCCGCACCGGCCGAGAAGAACTTCTCGCCGCGGCCGGTGACGACGATCGCGTAGATCGACTTGTCCGCCGTGCAGGCGTCGACGAGCACCTCGAGTCCCTTCAAGCTCTCTGCGTCCCACGTATTAGCCGGCGGATTGTCGATCGTGACGAGCGCGGTGTGGCCGCGCACTTCGACGCCAAGCTTCGGGGTCTGGCTCGTGATCATCGAATCACCTCGGTTGCACCTTCCATCAATACCCGTCGCGCGATGATGACGCGCATGATTTCGTTCGTCCCTTCGAGAATCTGGTGGACACGGCTGTCTCTGACGTGACGCTCGAGGGGCAGCTCCTTGATGTAGCCGTAACCGCCGTGCAGCTGTAACGCCGCATTGCACACGTCGAATCCGACGTCGGTCGCAAAACGTTTCGCCATCGCGCAGAACGTCGTTGCGTCCGGATCTTTCGAATCGAGCTTCCACGCGGCCAGTCGCACCATCGCACGCGCGGCGACCAGCTCAGTCGCCATGTCGGCGAGCTTGAACTGCAGCGCCTGGAACTGCGCCAGCGCTTGCCCGAATTGTTTGCGCTGCGACATATATCGCGCCGCCTGATCGAGCGCCGCCTGCGCGGTGCCGATCGAACATGTCGCAATGTTGATCCGACCGCCATCCAGACCGCGCATGGCGATCTTGAATCCTTCACCTTCGGCGCCGAGACGATTGCCGATCGGCACGACCACACCGTCGAAATTGATCTGCCGGGTCGGCTGGCTGTTCCAACCCATCTTTTGTTCTTTACGTCCGTAACTGATGCCGGGCGCGTCGCCGGGGACGAGAAAACTGCAAACGCCGCCGGCGCCGGGGTGTACGCCTTTGTCGTCCTCGAGCCGCGCCATCACGACGAGCACATCGGTGTCGCCCGCGCCGGAGATGAACGCCTTGCTGCCGGTCATGACGTATTCGTCGCCGCGCCGCTTCGCGACCGTCTTCAGCGACGCCGCATCCGACCCGGCCGTCGGCTCGGTCAGGCAATACGACGCCAGCTTTTCACCGGTGACCATCGCCGGGCACCACTGCGCCTTCAATGCCTCGTTGCCGAACGTCGCGATCATCCACAGCGCCATGTTGTGAATGGTCATGTATGCGGTCGTCGATGTGCAGCCGGCGGCCAGTTCTTCGAGGATCAGGCTCGCGTCGAGCCGCGACAGACCCAGTCCGCCGTCCGCAACGGGTGTGTACAACGCGCAGAATCCGAGCGCTCCGGCGCGTCGAATGACGTCCTTCGGAAAATGCTGTTCAATGTCCCAACGGCCTGCATGAGGCGCGAGTTCGCCAGTGGCGAATTGACGCGCCGCGTCGCGATAGGCCTGCTGCTCCTCGCTGAGATCGAAATTCACGACTACTGCAGCTTGATGGTCATGTTGGAGCCAACGGTCGATGAGTCGTCGAACCAGCGCGCGGTCACCGTCTTCGTCTCGGTATAGAAGCGAACGGCTTGCTTGCCGTACGCATGTTGGTCACCGAAGAACGATTGTTTCCAACCCGTGAACGAAAAAAACGGCAGCGGCACCGGAATCGGTACGTTGATGCCGACCTGACCCACCTCGATCTCGTGCTGGAATTTGCGCGCCGCGCCGCCGCTCGAAGTGAATATCGACGTGCCATTGCCGTACGGATTTGCGTTGATCATGCCGATCGCGGCATCGAGATCGTCAACCTGCGCCGCCAATAGTACCGGCCCGAAGATCTCTTCCTTGTAAATCGTCATCTCGGGATCGACGTCGGTGAACAACGTGGGCCCCAGCCAGTTGCCGTCCGGAAATCCGGTGACTTTGCAGTCCGAGCCATCGAGCAGGCACGTCGCACCTTCTTCCTTGCCTTTGCGAATGAACCCGAGCACGCGCTCTTTCGCCTTCGGATTGATCTGCGGACCGTACGCGGAGGCCGGTGAATCCCATGGGCCTGGCTGAACCTTTGCCATTGCGGCCTGCAAATCGGGGATCCACTGCTTCGCGCCGCCGACAAACACCGCGACGCTGATCGCCATACAGCGCTGGCCAGCGGCGCCGCACGACGCACCGACGAGATTGCTGATGACCTGCTCCTTGTTCGCGTCCGGCATGATCACCATGTGATTCTTCGCGCCGGCCATCGCCTGCACGCGTTTGAGATTCTGCGTCCCGGTCCGATACACGTGTTGCGCGACCGGAACCGAACCGACGAATGAAATGGCCTTGACGTCGCGATGGGTCAACAGCGCATCCACCTGTTGCCGGCCGCCGTGGATCAACTGCATGACGCCCTTCGGCGCGCCGGCGTCGACGAACAACTCGACGAGCCGGCTCGGCGTCATCGGATCCTGTTCGGACGGCTTCAACACGAACGTGTTACCGCACGCGATCGCCATCGGAAACATCCACAGCGGAATCATCGCAGGAAAATTGAACGGCGTGATGCCGACGCAGACACCGAGCGGCTGGATGTAGCTGTACGAATCGATCTTGCGCGCGACGTTCTCGACGGTCTCGCCCATCATCAGCGTCGAGACGTTGCACGCGTGCTCGACGACTTCGATGCCGCGCCAGACGTCGCCTTGTGCATCGGCAAACGTCTTCCCCGTTTCGCGCGACAAAATTCGTGCGACGTCGTCGTGGTGCTTCTTCAGCAGTTCCTGATATTTCAACATCACCCGAGCGCGTTCCGGCGTCGGCACCTCCCGCCACGTTTGAAAGGCGTCCTTCGCGCTGGCGACCGCTCGGTCGACCTCGTGCTGCGTCGCGAACGGAACTTCGCCGAGTACTTCCTGCGTCGCCGGATTCGTGACCGGCAGCCACTCGTTGGTTTCGCTGGCGACGAATTCGCCGCCGATGAACAAGGGTAGCTTCTGCGCCATGACGAACTCCAAAGGGGTGAAATTGCGCGGATCATCGCATAACTCGCGGCACCGCGGAGCGGTGCCGACTCGTGCGAAACGGCGATCGCACAACTAAATCGCGGATCGCACCGTGGGCTCGGGGTCGCTTCCCGCGGCGGAACCGGTTTACTCTTCCCTCTCAAATACGAGAGGGCACAACGATGAGCTGGTCATTCGAAACGGAGCCAGAGTTTCAGCGCGAACTCGATTGGGTCGACGCATTCGTCACCGAAGAGATCGAGCCGCTCGATTTCATCATCGGTCATCCGAACGATTTCAGCGATCCGAACCGCCGCAAGTTGATCCCGCCGTTGCAGGCGGAAGTAAAAAAACGTGGCCTCTGGGCGTGCCACCTCGGACCCGAACTCGGCGGCCAGGGTTATGGCCAGGTCAAGCTTGCGTTGATGACCGAAATTCTCGGGCGCGCAAAATGTGCGCCGACCGTCTTTGGTTGTCAGGCGCCGGATTCCGGCAACGCCGAAATCCTTGCCCATTACGGCACCGCCGCGCAGAAGGCGAAGTACCTCGAGCCGCTCTTGAACAGCGAAATCTGTTCGTGTTATTCGATGACCGAGCCGCAGGGTGGCGCCGATCCCAAGGTGTTTACCTGCCTCGCCGAGGCGCAGGGGGATAACTGGGTCATCAACGGCGAAAAATGGTTTTCGTCGAACGCACGCTATGCGTCGTTTCTGATCGTGATGGCGGTGACGGACCCTGACGCACCGGCCTATCAACGCATGTCGATGTTCATCGTCCCGTCGGACACGCCGGGTGTCGAAATCATCCGCAACGTTGCGGTCGGCTATGAACGCGAAGGCGCGCATGCGTACATGCGCTACAACAACGTAACGATCCCGCGGGACCACATGCTCGGTGAACCGGGCCAAGGATTCATCGTCGCGCAAACGCGCCTTGGCGGCGGCCGCATTCACCATGCGATGCGCACCGTCGCGAAGATCAAACGCGCATTCGACATGACGTGCGAACGTGCGCTGTCGCGTACGACGCAAGGCGAGGTGCTGGCGCAGAAACAAATGGTGCAGGCAATGATCGCGGACTCGTGGACCGACATCGAACAGTTTCGATTGCTCGTGTTGCGCACGGCGTGGAAGATCGATCGGTACAAGGATTACCGCAAAGTACGAGCGGATATTTCGGCGGTGAAGGCCGCAATGCCGCGCGTGTATCACGACGTCTTCTCGCGCGCGTTGCAGATCCACGGCTCACTCGGACTCTCGACCGAGATGCCGTTCGCCGCCGGCGTGCTCGACTCCTATCACATGGGTCTCGCCGACGGCCCGACCGAGGTGCACAAAGTGACGGTGGCGCGGCAGGTGCTCGGTGGTTATCAAGGCACGAACGAGATGTTCCCGGACTACCATTTGATCAAGCGGCGCGACGCTGCGCTCGCGAAGTACGCGGATGTGCTGGAGCGTGAGGTCGCGCAGGTCTGAGGTTACTCGACGGCGAACCAGTCGATCGGCGCTTTGCCGTGCGCGACCAGGTAGCGATTCGCCTTGGAGAAATGGCGGCAGCCGAAAAATCCGCGGTGCGCGGAAAGCGGCGACGGATGCGGCCCCGCCAGCACGCAGTGTCGGGTGCGATCGACGATCGTTCCCTTCTTCTGCGCGTACGTGCCCCACAGCATGAACACCAGCCCTTCGCACTGCGCATTGAGGACTTCGACGATACGATCGGTGAATGTCTCCCAGCCGCGCCCCTGATGTGAGCCGGCGCGACCGCGTTCGACCGTCAGCACCGCGTTCAACAGCAGCACGCCCTGGCGCGCCCACGGCGTCAGACAGCCATGACCCGGCTGCAGGTGTCCGTCCGCGCGTCCACCCGGAACGCTCGGGTCGACCATGTCCGTATTGATTTCCTGAAAGATGTTGAGCAGCGACGGTGGTTCCGCCACGCCCGGCTGCACGGAAAAACACAGACCGTGCGCCTGATCCGGGCCGTGATAGGGATCCTGTCCGATGATCACGACGCGAACCGCGTCGATCGGTGTCAGATCGAGCGCCGCGAAGATCTCCGACCCGCGTGGATAAATCGTCTTGCGGGCTTCGCGTTCCTTGACCAGATATGCGCGCAGATTGCGCATATAGCTTTTGTCGAACTCGTCCCGCAGCACGCGCTTCCACGCCTCGTGCAACACGACCCGGTCGCCGGTCGTGGCGCCGTCAGGCACGATTACTCGTCCCGCGGCCGCAGGTGCGGAAAGAGCAGCACATCGCGGATCGACGTCGAGTTGGTCAACAACATCACGAGCCGGTCGATGCCGATGCCTTCCCCCGCCGTCGGCGGCAACCCGTACTCGAGCGCGGTGATGTAGTCCTGGTCGAACTCCATTGCCTCGTCATCGCCCGAGCGCTTCAACTCGACCTGAGCCCGAAATCGCTCCGCCTGATCCTCCGGGTCGTTCAACTCGGAGAACCCATTCGCGATCTCGCGCCCGGCAATGAACAGCTCGAAGCGGTCGGTGACGGTCGGATCGGCGTCGTTGCGACGCGCCAGCGGAGAGATCTCGGCCGGATACGCCGTGATGAACACGGGGTCGATCAAGCGTTCTTCGACGCGCCCTTCGAACACCTCTGCTTGCAGACGACCCAGCGTCCAGTCCGGGCCGGGATTTTCGTTCATCGCGACGAGCGCGCGCCGCAGCGCATCAACATCGCCGACCGTGTCACGGCTGAGGCCCGTGTGCCGCACGATCGCTTCCGCCATCGTCAAGCGTTCGATCGGCGCGCCGAAGTCGAGGTGTTGACCCTGGAAATTGAAGCGCGTTGCGCCGAGCACACTCTGCGCAATCTCGCGCAACAACACTTCGGTCAGATCCATCAGGTCACGGTAGTCGCTGTACGCCTGATAAAACTCGAGCATCGTGAACTCGGGATTGTGGCGTGGCGACAAGCCTTCGTTGCGAAAATTCCGGTTCACCTCGAACACGCGTTCGAATCCGCCGATGACCAGTCGCTTCAGGTACAGCTCCGGAGCAATCCGCAGATACAGATCCATGCCGAGCGCGTTGTGATGCGTGACGAACGGTTTCGCCGCGGCGCCGCCGGCAATCGGATGCATCATCGGCGTCTCGACCTCGAGGTATCCGCGCGCGATGAAGAACGCGCGAATCGCCTGAATGACGGCGGTGCGCGTCTGGAACAGCGCGCGCGTCTCTTCGTTCATCATCAAGTCGAGATAGCGTTGGCGCGAGCGGGTCTCCTGATCGGTCAACCCGTGAAACTTTTCAGGCAACGGACGCACCGATTTAGCGAGCATGCGCACGCGGTGACCCTCGATCGTCAGCTCACCTTTGTTGGTCCGAAACAGCGTCCCGGTCACGCCGACGATGTCGCCGATATCCCACAACGTTTCGAACGCCTGATACGCGTCGTCGCCAATCTGTTCACGGCGCACGTAGCACTGAATTCGGCCCGAGACGTCCTGCAGCGTAAAAAAGCTCGCCTTGCCCATCACGCGGCGCAACATCACACGGCCGGCGACGGCGACCTCTACTGCGAGCGACGCGAGTTCTTCCTTGACGACGTCGCCGTAGCGCGCCTGCAGATCCGCGGCCACGGCTGTACGGCGGAAGTCGTTCGGAAACGAATCCCCCTGCGCGCGCAAGGCCGCGAGTTTTTCGCGCCGGTGCCGGACGATCTCGTTGTCTTCGGTCATTACAAGCCCGCCTTCAAACTCGCTTCGATGAACTCGTCGAGGTCACCGTCGAGCACCTCGTTCGGATCGCTGCGCTCGACACCGGTGCGCAGATCCTTGATTCGCGATTGATCGAGGACATACGAACGGATCTGACTTCCCCAACCGATATCTGCCTTGTTGTCTTCCACCGTCTGTTGCGCGGCGCGACGTTTCTGCAATTCCAATTCGTAGAGTTTTGCGCGCAGCTGCTTCCACGCCTTGTCGCGGTTCTGATGCTGAGAGCGCTCGCTCTGACACTGCACGACGGTATTCGTCGGCAGATGCGTCATCCGAATCGCCGAATCTGTCTTGTTGACGTGCTGGCCACCGGCGCCACTCGCGCGGTATGTATCGATGCGGACATCCGCGGGGTTGACCTCGATCTCGATCTCTTCGTCGATTTCCGGCGATACGAACACCGACGCAAACGACGTGTGCCGCCGATTGCCTGAATCGAATGGAGACTTGCGCACGAGCCGATGCACGCCGGTCTCGGTGCGCAGCCACCCGTACGCATACTCACCGACGACGGCTACGGTCGCGCCTTTGATACCGGCGATTTCGCCGGGCGACAGCTCGGTGATCTCGGTTTCGAAGTCGCGCTGCTCGGCCCAGCGTAGATACATGCGCAGCAGCATCTCGGCCCAGTCCTGCGCTTCGGTGCCACCGGAGCCGGCTTGAATTTCAAGATACGCATTGTTCGGGTCGAGTTCGCCGTTGAACATGCGGCGGAATTCGAGGTCAGCGAGCTGAGATTCGACGCCTTCGAGTTCGTGCGCTACTTCGTTGAGTGTGGCAGCGTCGTCCTCGGCGGCCGCGAGCTCGAGTAGTTCGCCCATATCACCGAGCCCCGTACCGACGCGTTCGAGATTGCTGACGATTCGATCGAGGGTCGCACGCTCTTTCCCAAGGACTTGCGCGCGGTCCGGGTCGTCCCATACGTCGGACTGCGCGAGCTCAAGCTCTATCTCTTCGAGGCGATTCTTGCGGTCGGCGAAGTCAAAGATACCCCCTGAGCGCGTCGTTACGCGCCCTGAGATCCTTCAGCTGTTCCCGCAGCGATGTCAGTTCCGCCATCTGTTGCCCGGTAGCCTGCTTTTGAAAAACTGGATTCGAGGTCAACGCGTCGAAAAACGCGGCGAGTATAAGGAAGGTCGAATCAATTCACACGTCCGCTGTCCGCGGCGGGCGATGCCTCGATGTGCGAAACCACGAGCTGCAGCGTCGCACGATCGCGGTAATCGTTGCGCGCGAGCCGATAGACAACCTGTGCGCGCGTCACGCGCGGCAGCGGTTCCTGATTGAACGCAATCGCGTCGACCACGCGGTCGTCGACGCGCAGCGACAGTTTTAGATGCCGTTCGCCAACGACCCGTTGATGCACGATGTCGAAGCCGCCGTGGAACAGGGGTTCGGGGAAACCCTGGCCCCACGGGCCGGCGCGCGCGATCTCATCGGCGAACGATAATTCCAGTTCGCTTGCGCGCAGTTCGCCATCGCTGAATACGACCCCACCGATCTCCCGCGCGCTGACCCAGCGCCCTATTTCAGTCGCGAACGCATCGGTGAATCGCGCGAGATGCGTGCGCCGAATCGACAGCCCCGCCGCCATCGCGTGGCCACCGAAGCGTTGAATCAAGCCGGGATAGCGCGTCGCGATGGCGTCGAGCGCATCGCGGATGTGAACCCCCGGAATCGAACGCGCGGATCCTCTGAGTTCGTCGGGCGCTATGGCGCCGGCGTCGGCAAACGCGATTGCCGGACGCTGGAAGCGTTCCTTCAAACGCCCGGCGACGATCCCGACTACACCCTGATGCCAGCCGTCCCGATAGACGCACAGACCCAACGACGATTCGTCCGCCAGATCGACGCTCGCAACGACGAGTTCCGCTTCCTGCGTCATCTGCTGCTGGATGGCTCGCCGCGTCTCGTTCAGTTCCTCGAGCGCGCGCGCCAGCGAACGCGCCTCGGTGAGATTGTCGGCGAGCAAACAGCGGATTCCGATACTCATGTCGTCGAGCCGGCCGGCCGCGTTGAGCCGGGGTCCCAGCGAAAACCCGAGGTCCTCCGCGGAAAGACCGCTCATCGACCGCTTGGACATCTCGCACAACGCCTCAATTCCGGGTCGTGCCTTGCCGGAACGTATGCGGCGCAGACCCTGCTGAATCAGAATGCGATTGTTGCGATCCAACGGCACGACGTCGGCGACTGTACCGAGTGCCACGAGGTCGAGATAGTCCGCCATGTTCGGCGCGTCGATACCGTGACTTGCGAACCAGCCGCGCTCGCGCAGCACTGCGCGCACCTGGCTCAGAACATAAAAAATGACCCCGACACCGGCGAGATTCTGGCTGCCGAATCTGGAACCGGGCAGATTCGGATTGACGATTGCATGCGCGTCGGGCAGTTCGCGCCCGGCCAAATGATGGTCGGTGATGACCACGATCGCGCCCGCTGCGCGGGCCGCGCGTACGCCCTCGATACTCGAAATGCCGTTGTCGACCGTGACCAGAACATCGGGATGATCGATCATCGCAATGGCGACGATTTCCGGCGTCAAGCCATAGCCGAATTCGAACCGATTCGGCACGATGTAGCTGACCTGGCGACAGCCCATCGCGCGCAGTGCCGCAACACCGAGCACGCTGGACGTTGCGCCGTCGGCGTCGAAGTCCCCAACGAACTTGATATGGCGCCCTTCGATCACCGCGTCTGCCAGCAGCCGTGCGGCATCGGCCGCCCCATCGAGCGCGGTCGGCAGCAGCAGCGAGCCGAGCGACAGATCGAGTTCGTCGATCGAAACAATACCGCGCGCGCCGTAGATTCGCGCCATTCGCGGTGACATCGACTTTGCGAGTTGTGCTTCGGCGTCGCCGCGCGGACGTTCGACGATGCGACGCGGGACGCTCGTCATCGCGATCCTGTCGGTGTCAGGCATGCTCGTCGAGCGTCTCGACGCGGATGCGCATGATCGGGTGGACCACTTCGCCGAGAGCCTCAATGGCTGCGACCGCGACGTCCATCGAGCGCTCCACCACACGATGCGTCAGGATGATGACCGGCACCCACGGCACAGCGCCGGTCGAGCGAATCGCCTGCTCGCGTTGAATCACCGCCTCTATGCTGATCCCGTGTACGGAGAGGATCTGGGCGACTTTGGCTAGCACGCCTGGCTGATCGACCGCGGGAATGCGCAGATAGTAGGCGGTGGTGACTTCAGACATCGGCAGCGCATTGGCGCCGATATCCGGCGGCACGTCGACGGCGTTGCCACGGGCGATGTCGATCAGATCGGCGAGCACCGCCGACGCTGTCGGCAGCGCACCTGCCCCGGGCCCGTAATACATCGACGAGCCGACGGCATCGCTGTTGATGACGACCGCATTCATGACGCCGTCGACCTTCGCGAGCAGGCGCCGCTCCGGGATCAGCGTCGGATGGACGCGCATCTCGATCCCCGCTTGCGTGCGGCGTGTGATGGCCAGGTGTTTGATTCGATATCCGAGCGCGGCGGCGTATTCCAGATCCTCGACACCGATGCGGCTGATGCCTTCGGTGTAAACGGCGTCCGGATCGAGCCGGATGCCAAACGCGAGCGCCGCCAGAATTGCCAGCTTGTGGGCGGCGTCGATGCCCTCGATATCGAACGTCGGATCGGCTTCGGCGTACCCGAGCGCCTGTGCCGCGGCGAGCGCCTTCGCAAAGTCGTTACCCGCGGCCATCTGCGTGAGGATGTAGTTCGACGTGCCGTTGATGATTCCGGCAACCCAGTTGATCGAATTGCCGGCGAGTCCTTCTCGCAACGATTTGATGATCGGAATTCCGCCGGCGACGGCGCCTTCGAAACCGACGCAGATCTTCGCCGCTCGCGCCAACGGCAACAGCCGCGCCCCGCGTATCGCGATCAGCGCTTTGTTCGCAGTGACGAAGTGCTTGCGCGCGACGATGCACCGCTGGAACAGAGCGTCCGCTGCGTCGACGCCGCCGATCACTTCGACGACTACGTCGACGCGTGGATCGGCGACGACGTCGCTGAGCGCCGTGGAGAATGGCACCCCATCCGGGACGAGCGACGGCTTGGGAGTCCGGCTCGCGATTCGCACGATTTCGATCGGCCGCCCGGCCTGTCGCGCGATCGCAGCACCATTTGCACGCAACAGCAACAAGACGCCTTGGCCGACGGTACCAAGGCCACACAGGCCGATTCGAAGCGGCTGCACCGTTTGTACCGAGCCATATGAGGGACCGGGGAAACTAGCGATTCAACCCGGCGAAGTCAACGCGCGCTCCACCGCAGGCCGCAGACCCCTCGCTGGCCCCGTCAGATACCCAGCACTTCGCCGAGTTCGGCGGCGCTGAGGTATCCCGCGAGCATGCGGCC
>CAYUMA010000232.1:0-2017 GCA_964445675.1 uncultured Pseudomonadales bacterium
GTACACACCCGAGTGCCGGCAATGCAAATTCTGTACGTCGGGCAAGACCAATCTGTGTCAGGCGATTCGCGAGACGCAGGGTCGCGGTGTCATGCCAGACGGCACCAGCCGCTTTTCGTTCAAGGGCAAGCCACTGCATCACTACATGGGGACGTCGACGTTCGCGAACTTCACGGTGCTGCCGGAAATTGCGGTTGCGAAAATCCGCGACGATGCACCGTTCGACAAGGTCTGCTACATCGGCTGCGGCGTCACGACCGGCATCGGTGCGGTGATCAACACGGCGAAAGTCGAGGCGGGCGCCAACGTCGCCGTCTTCGGCTTGGGCGGCATTGGCTTGAACGTGATTCAGGGCGCGCGTCTGGTCGGCGCGAATCGCATCATCGGCGTCGACACGAATCCGGGGAAGGTAGCGCTCGCGCGCAAATTCGGCATGACCGATTTCGTCAATCCGAAAGAAGTCGACAACGTCGTTGCGGCGATCGTCGCGATGACCGGCGGCGGCGTCGACTATTCGTTCGAGTGCATCGGCAACGTCAACGTGATGCGGCAGGCGCTCGAGTGCTGCCACAAAGGGTGGGGCGAGAGCATCATCATCGGCGTCGCCGGCGGCGGGCAGGAGATCAGCACGCGGCCGTTTCAGCTGGTAACGGGCCGGGTATGGCGCGGCACTGCGTTCGGTGGCGCGAAGGGTCGCACCGATG
Organism: uncultured Pseudomonadales bacterium; assembly: GCA_964445675.1. Lineage (GTDB taxonomy): Bacteria > Pseudomonadota > Gammaproteobacteria > Pseudomonadales > Azotimanducaceae > DATJGR01. Next base: position 705 of record CAYUMA010000232.1, read on the forward strand.
TGCCGAAGATCGTCGACTGGTATATGGACGGCAAAATCAACATCGATGATCTGATCACGCACCAGATGCCGCTCCGCGATATCAACAACGCGTTTGATCTGATGCACGAGGGCAAGTCGATCCGCTCCGTGGTCGTGTATTGAGACGCATATGAAATTCGGCGCGATGATCGCTACCCGGATCGACGACTGGCGCCTGCTCGTCGATGCGGAACAGCTCGGCTACGACCACGGTTGGGTGCCGGATTCGCAGATGATCTGGTCCGACTGCTATGCGGTGCTCGCACTTGCAGCGGCGAATACGAGCAGGATCCGCCTCGGCACCGGCGTCGCGATCGCCGGTACGCGGACGGCCCCGGTCACCGCGCATTCGATCGCAACGATCAACCAGCTCGCGCCGGGCCGTGTATTCCTCGGCATCGGCACCGGCCATACCGCGATGCGTGTGATGGGCATGGACGCGGTGAAGCCGAAGGCGTTCGCGGAATACCTGCGCGTCGTTCGTGCGCTGCTGCACGGCGAAGAGGTGGAATACACGTTGAACGGCGTGACGCGGCCGATCCGTTTCCTGCACCAGGACATGGGATTTTTCAATGTCGAACAGCCGGTGCCGATGTACGTCGCGGCGAACGGGCCGCTCGCGCTGGCTGCCGCGGGTGCGTACGGCGACGGTCGTATTTCCGCGGGAAACGAGCCGCGCGCAGTGTTCGCCAACAATATTGCTCGGGTGCGCACCGGGGCGGAAGCGGCCGGGCGTGAATTCGCCGAGGATTTTCATACCGCTGCGCTAACGTTCAGCTGTGTGCTGAAGCCCGGCGAAAAACTGACGTCGGACCGCGTCATCGACGAAGTGGGTTCGATGGCGACCGCGAGTCTGCATTTCTGGTGGGAGCTGTATCGGGCGAGCGGCAGCGATGCGTTCATCCGCCCCGAGGTGCGTGATGTCTGGGACCAGTATCTCGCGCACGTCAACCGCATCCCGCAGGCGCTGCGGCACCTGCGCGTCCACGTCGGCCACTGCACGTTCCTGATGCCCGAGGAACGCCGGTTTGTCACGCCGGCGTTGATCCGCGCCTCCGGCGGCCTGGTCGGCGAACCGGACGAGATCATCGCGATGCTGCGCGAACAGGAGCGTGGTGGGCTGAAGGAGGTGACGCTGCTGCCGCCGATGGCGGTCGCGCGCGAGTCTTACGCAGACTTTGCGAAGCACGTGATCGAACGCTACTGAGCCTGTAGAACCAATAGGGAGACAACGATGGAACAGTCGGCTTGGCTTGCACAGGTGCACGAAGCGGTGTTGGAACCGGACCTGCC
>CAYUMA010000233.1:0-1589 GCA_964445675.1 uncultured Pseudomonadales bacterium
CTTTTCCTGTGCGACTCTGACCTGCAGATGGTCACGCGATCTCGTTCCCGGCGTCGATGCCGAATGCACCCTTCACTCCTGTTCAGACCAACAAATCGCTGCGCGCGGCAACGCGGATCCGCACGCGCCCAACCATCACCTCATGCACGCCTTCGAGAAACATTCGCCCAGTGAGGCGCCGTCCATCGACAACCGTGCCCACGGTGCTTCCGAGGTCATAGAGCCACACGTCCTGGGGATAGTTCACGATGGCGCAGTGACGTCGACTCACGCTCGCATCATCGAGGACAATGTCGTTCGCCTTCAGGGAGCCAATCGTTACTATCGAAAGCCCAACGTCGCGGCGAACATCATCGGGCGTGTAGACGGCGACCGTATTCTTCTTTCCGGCTCGGCCTACGGTGCCGAAACGGTATTCTTGAAACAAGACCTTTGATTTCAGCGACGGCTTGTCTGCTCCCCAAGCTCGCGGGCTTTCTGTCGCAATCGTAAGGTTGTAGGCGATGAAGGGATTCGCTGCGTCACGTGCAGTGAGCGTCTCGAGTTCGCCGGGTGCACAATCCCCGTTCAACAGGCGACACAGAAACCGGTTGTTTGTGAAGCAGTCGTTCGGCGCTCTCTCGTTCATCAGCGTGGCTGCAAGAGACTCTCCCGCTTCGAAGCGATCGGTCAGGTAGAAGCACTTGAGGAGCAGGTTATAGGCTTCGTAGTCGGACGCATTCCTCTGTAGATGGTCGGTCAGCATCGAGATTGACGTTGGCACCCGGCCTTGTTCCATGCTCAGCCACCCGAGCTCCTTCTGGATCTGAGCGCGCGGGTTGAGCGAGACCGCCTCGCGAAAGTACTCGCTGGCTCGATCGATGCGGCGAATCAGCAGCTGGCTACGGCCGGCTGCCAGCAATGCGGCGACGCAATCGGGGCTCAACTGCAGTGCGTACGCTGCGAGCTTTTCGGCGGTCTTCCATTTCCTGCGCGCGATTGCAACCTCCGCCTTCTTGGCCAACGCGTCCGCCTTGATGCGGTTGCCATCGAATACGTAGGCCACGTGCCGAGCCCGGATCGCATCCGCAAAGTCCCCTGCGGTCTGGTAGCGCAGCTCGGGCGTGGGATGCGTAGCCTTCAAGAGGATGTCCTGCACCCAGCGGGCCAGATCAGGCGGAATAAAATCGTGTGCGATGCGCGTTTGAATAGCCTCGTCCCGCTCGAGATCCTCAAAGGGGTGGCGACCCGTCATCGATTCGAGCAACGTCAAACCGAGCGCGTACACATCGACTCTTGGGTCGTCCCGAGCCACCCGTTCTCCGAGTAGCATCTCCGGCGGCAGGTACAGGGGGGTACCAGTGCGGCGGTTGGCCACGCCAAAGTCCCCGAGCTTGATTGTTGCGTCCCCTGCGAAGAGAATGTTCGCGGGCTTGATGTCGTGATGGACGATGCCCTTCCCGTGGACGAAGGCCAGGGTTTCGCACAGTTCGAGGCCCCATGCGAAGACCTGCTCTACGGGGCAGCGGCCCGTGGCTACCAGCCGATCATTCAGACTGCCGGCCGGACAGAACTCCATTACAAGGTAGAGGCGATTCGCATCGGTGAAG
>CAYUMA010000234.1:0-2384 GCA_964445675.1 uncultured Pseudomonadales bacterium
GTCAAACGTGCGCGCGTCGCGCTCGGCGCGGTCGCGGCGACCGTCGTGCTGGTACCCGCCGCTGCAAAGGCGATCATCGGCACAAAGCTCGACGACGCTGCGCTCGAACAACTCGCCGCCGCGTGCTCGGCCGCATGCAAACCGATCGACGACAAACGCGGCACGATCGAATTCAGAACCGACGTTGCCGGCGTGCTCGCGCGCCGCGCCGCTCGAATCGCTTATCAGCGCGCAGGGGGGAAATGATGTCCGCAGGTATCCACGTAGCGACCACGATCAACGGGGACGCGGTCGAGTTCGTTTGTTCGCCCGGCGAGACACTGCTCGACGTGTTGCGCAACCGCCTTGGGCTCACCGGTTCGAAAGAAGGGTGCGGCACCGGTGATTGTGGCGCGTGCAGTGTCACTGTCGACGGACGCCTCGTCTGCGCGTGCCTCGTGCTCGGCGCCGAAGCCGAAGGTCGTGCGGTGACGACGATCGAAGGTATGTCGGTCGGCGGCGCGCTGCACCCGCTACAGCGTAAATTTATCGAACACGCGGCGCTGCAGTGCGGCGTGTGCACACCGGGCTTCCTCATTGCAGCGAAGGCGTTGCTCGACCGCAAACCCGATCCGACCGAAGAAGAGATCCGCTACGCGCTGGCGGGCAACCTGTGCCGCTGCACGGGTTACGACAAGATCGTCCGCGCGGTAGCCGCGGCGGCGAAGGAACTTAGACAAGCTTAGAGGCGAAATTCAGTGGCGACGGACAAAGTGGCACTCGACAAACACTTCACGAATCAGGAATTCAAAGTCGTCGGGACGCGGCCGCCGCGCCCTGACGGCGTCGATAAGGTGACGGGCCGCGCGCGTTATGGCGCCGATGCGTTCGCGCCGGGGCAACTCGTCGGTCTTGTGCTGCGCTCGCCGCACGCGCACGCAAAGATCAAAAAAATCGATACGTCGAAAGCCGAAAAACTCAAAGGCGTCAAAGCAGTCATCACGAGCGCGGACCTGCCGGACCTCACCAACGGTGACCGCGGCATGTTCGACACGCTCGAAAATTGTATGGCCCGAGGCCGCGCGCTGTACGACGGACATGCCGTCGCCGCAGTTGCCGCGATCGATGCCGACACCGCGCGGGCCGCGCTGAAACTCATCAGGATCGACTACGAAAAGCTGCCGCACGTCACCGACGTCGACGAGGCGATGAAACCGGGCGCGCCGATCGTACAGCCGCACATACGCACGATCGGCGTCGAGCCGAAGCCGACGAAGGCGTCGAACGTATCGCAGAAGTCGGAGTTCGGACACGGCGACGTCGAAGCGGGATTTGCACAAGCCGACGTCATCGTCGAACGCAGCTACCGCACGGAGCAGACGCACCAGGGCTACATCGAGCCGCACGCGTGCCTCGCGAGCGTCGGTCCGGACGGCCAGGGTGAACTGTGGGTGACGACGCAAGGCCACTTCACGTTCCGCAACCACTGCGCGACGCTGCTCGGCATGGACGTGGCCAAGCTCAAAGTGACGTCGTCGGAAATCGGCGGCGGTTTTGGCGGCAAGACCCACGTGTGGATGGAACCGGTCGCACTCGCGCTGTCGCGCAAGGCGAACCGTCCGGTGAAGCTCGTGATGACGCGCGACGAAGTATTCCGCGCGACAGGCCCGACGTGCTCGACGTCCATCGACGTCAAAATCGGTGCGCGCAACGACGGCACGATCACCGCAGCGTCCGCGGTACTGCGTTATCAGGACGGCGCGTTTGCGTCGATCTGGGGGATGCTCGGCGCGATGACGTCGTTTGCGTGTTACGACCTCGCCAACGTCAAATCGATCGGTTACGACGTGCTCGTGAATCGGCCGAAGGTGGCGGCGTATCGAGCCCCGTCAGCGCCGATGGCTGCGTTCGCGGTGGAGAGCACGATCGACCAGGTCGCGGCGAAACTCGGCATCGATCCGATCGACTTCCGCATCAAAAACGCCGCAAAAGAAGGCACCCGGGCTTCGTATGGCCCGACGTACGGGCCGATTGGCATCGGGCCGACGCTGCAAGCTGCGAAAAATCATCCGCACATGAAAGCGCCGCTCGGAAAAAACCAGGGTCGCGGTATGGCGTGCGGGTTCTGGTTCAATTTTGGCGGCCAGACGTGCACCGATCTGAACATCGGCGTGGACGGCACGGTTTCGTTGGCGGTCGGCACCGTCGATGTCGGCGGCTCGCGCGCGTCGCTGTCCCTGATTGCGGCGGAGGAACTCGGCATCCCTTACGAGCGCATCAAATGCACGATCGCCGACACCGCATCGCTCGGGCACAACGACACCACAGAGGGGAGTCGCGGTACGTTCTCCTCCGGCATGGCGACGATATTCGCTGCACGCCAGGCGATTGGAATACTGCGCGAG
>CAYUMA010000235.1:0-2975 GCA_964445675.1 uncultured Pseudomonadales bacterium
GCGGCATCGACGTGTTCATCGACAACGTCGGCGCGCAGCAACTCGATGCGGGCACCCGTCACATGAAAATCGGCGGCAAGATCCTCAGCATCGGCGCAATCGGCGAGATGGACGCGATGGTCTCCGGCAACATCATCGGCATGAAGGAATACCTGCGCATTCCGGCGCGGGAACTCACCTTCGGCGGCTTCCTGATGTACAACCACTTCGCGAAGATTCCGGAAGCGGTGATGGCGCTGAGTTCGATGCTGGCGCAGGGCACGCTGCAGAGCGCCGAGACGATCGTGCATGCACCGTTCTCCAAATGGGCGGAGTGTGTCGATAACGTGTACGAGTCACAGACGTTCGGGCGGCTGATTCTCGCGCTTGGGTGACCTTCGACGGCCGCTAATGGACACGTCGCATCGACGTTGATGCAGCGCCGTCACCGTCGCCGCAGTTCGTCGCGCCGGCTCGACAGATCATCAGCCCCACGCGCGCCGCGTAACGCGTCGGGCGCGCTGCGAAAGAAGTCGTCGGCGGCGGCGTCGGTGCGAGCCCAGTCGTTCACTTCCGCGCGGAACGCGATTTTCCAGATGCCGTTGCGGCGTTCGTAGCGGTCGACATATCGACCCGCGATGAAGAGGTCCTTTTCTGCCCCCGCGTCGACGAGGCGATGGAACGCCTGGAAGTAGATCTCGCCAAACGCAACGTCGCCTTCCAGATCGACCGACATCTGGCCGATGAAATGGTGGTTTGCGTGGTGATCGCGCAGCGCACGCATCGCGAACGCGACGAACTCTTGTGCCGAGCCGCGATAGAAGCCGTAGTCGACCTGCGCGTCGTCGAAAAAAACGGAGCCAAGCAGATGCGCATCGAGCCGGTCGAGACCGCGCATGTATTGTCGCGACAGTGTGCGGATATCTTCTTTCGCCAGCAGCGCCTGGACGTCGGTCGGGTTGCTCATGGTTGCTCCATATCGGGAAAGACGTAGTTGACGTCGGAAAAGGAGTCGGTCGCGAACACATACAACAACCGCAGTACCTCGCTGCCGGTGTTACGCGCCCCGTGCCAGACGTCGCCTGGGATGAACACACTCGATCCGGCGCGCAGCGCATGCTCGACGCCGTCGATGCTGACGACGCCTTCGCCGGACAGAACAAAATAGATCTCCGCTTGTGCGTGGCGATGCGGCAGGAACGGACTCGGCTGGCCAGGTCCGACGTCCGTCACGCCGAGAGTCATCTGCGCAGTCGGCGTGCGATCCCCGCTGAGTAGCGTGCGCCAGACGATCCTGCCGCGAATCGCGTCGTCCCATCCTTCCAGTGGACAGGCCGACTCGTGTACTACGACGCCGCGCAATGGGTTCATCCGGCTCTCCTGTGACGATTGGGTAGACCGTCCCAGGCTCTGCGCTGCGCGTCAAGTGCAGCGCGGCGCTCGCCCGGCAGTCGCGCCGCACGCATACTCATCGGCGTCCCAGACATCGGCGCCGAGATGACTGATTTCGACGAACACAACCGGGATGGCCATCGGTTCGTTCAGACCGCGTACTACGTGGCCGACGTCAATGCCGCGGCTGCCCTGTGGGTGCAGCGTTTCGGTGCGGGTCCGTTCTTCTTAGCCGAGCACATCCCGCTAACGGAAGTGGTCGTCCGCGGGCAGGCGAGTCGGCTCGACCACACATCGGCATACGGTTGGCACGGCAACTCGATGGTTGAACTCGTGCAACAGAACTGCCGCACGCCGTCGATATTCAACGATCGTACTTACGGTGTGCATCACATGGCCTACTTCGCCAGCGAAATCGACGCGGAATTGCATCGACTGAGTCGGCTTGGTATCGCAACCGCGATGACCGCGACTACGAAGAGCGGCATACGCTTTGCGTTTGCCGACGCGAACGCCGCGATGGGTCATTACCTGGAGCTGTATCAGGATGACGAAGCCATTCGGGGCTTTTATGAATTCGTGCGCGAAGCGTCGGTCGGCTGGGATGGTCGCAATCCAGTGAGGCTGTTATGAACACAAAAACACCGAACCACCACCTGAGCGCGATCCGTTGCCCAGTGGCGCTGGAGGACGTCGACCTGTTTGCGCCGGGTGCGCAGGAACACTGGTACGAGGCGTACGAGATCCTGCATCGTGAGGCGCCGGTGCTACGTCTGCCGGGCGAAGGTCCGACGCCGGGCACCGACGGATTCATCCTGACGAAGTACGCCGACATCGCAGCCGTCGTACGCGACCCCGTCCGATTTCCGCCGACGCTGTCGCTGGCGGTGGATCAGCTGAAGCGGTCCGGCCTGCCGCCGGAACAGCTGCCGCAGACGAACGCGATGATCGCTTCCATGCTGACGCTGCGCCCAACGATCGAACTCTGGCGCGCGCATCGGCAGGAGCTGACCGATCCGTGGGTTGGGCCCGGCGCTCACCGCCACACGGAAATGATCACGCGTTGTGTGGACGAACTCATCGACGGTTGGATCGATCGCGGCGAGGTGGAGTTCATCTCCGAATTCGCGCGGCCGCTGCCGCAACGGGTGATGGCGAACGTGCTCGGCTTTCCGCGCGAGGACATTCCGCGCCTCGCGGAGTGGGGCACCGCACAGGTGAAGGCGTTTGTATATGGGCGTGGCCACCGCAACCTGCTGACGAAGGAGCAGACCGTCGAACAGTTCAAGCTGCTCGACGGCTTCAAGGAGTACGTGAACGATCAGGTGCAGACGAAACGCAGGCAGCCGAAGGACGACATGATCAGCTTCCTGACGCAGACCACTTACTCAGCACTTGGCCGCAAGCTGACCGATCTCGAGATCAACGGCATCGTCTACGCGATGATCATCGGCGGGCTCGAGACGACGCAATACGCGCTCGAAGAACAGGCGCAGCTGTTATGCGAACGCTCCGGTGTGTTCGCTGCGGTGAAGCGCGATCGCGATAAGGTGCGCCACTTCATCGAGGAGGGCATGCGGTTGCGGGCGCCAACGCAGGGATTG
>CAYUMA010000236.1:0-1637 GCA_964445675.1 uncultured Pseudomonadales bacterium
TTGCGCCGCCATCGTCACGCCCGGTTCGCGGTGATAAATCGACGCGATGCCGGTGGCGACGATCAGCTTTTGCGTTTTCGCGAGCAACCAGGCTGCGTGCGCAAACGGATCGCGGCCGATCGCTTCGGGTATCCACAACGCGGCATAACCGAGCGCTTCGATGCGGCTTGCCGCTTCAGCCGCCTTCGCGGCCGGCATCAAGTCGGTGAAATACCACACGCCGAGTTTGCCGAGATTCATCGTTGTCTCCGTGTGTTCGCGCCGTCGCTCATTTGCCGGTGAAATTGCCGGGCCGGCGTTCCGCGACCGCGCGCACGCCTTCGTTCGAATCTTCTGTGCCGCGCAGCCACTGCTGCTCTTTCAACTCGTGTTCGGTCGCGCGCGCGACCTGTTCCGCCAGACCTTGGCGCACGGTCGCACGCACGGACGCGACGGCGAGCGGTGCATTCTCGGAAATCTCGGCCGCGAGTGCGTGGGCGGCGCCGCGCAACGCATCGGGTTCAACGAGTTGATCCGCGAGGCCGATCGCGAGCGCCTCTTCGCCGCTGAGTCGGCGGCCGGTGAAGAACATCAGGTTTGCCTTCTGTTGACCGACGAGGCGCGGCAGCGTCACGGTCAGTCCAAAACCGGGATGAATCCCGAGCTTCGCGAAGTTCGCGGCGAAGCGCGCTTCACGCGTGACGACGCGAAAGTCCGGCACGAGCGCAAGACCGAGCCCGCCGCCGATCGCCGCGCCCTGGATTGCGCCGACGACCGGTTTCTTGCAACTGAACAGACGCACCGCCTCGCGATAGAGCTTGCCGGTGGTGTTGCGGAAGCCTTCCTCGGTAAAATCCGCGCTTCCCGACCCGTCGCTGCGACCACTTCCGAAGTTCGCCCCCGCGCAGAACGATTTGCCTTGGGCCGCCAGTACGATGGCGCGGCATTGCGGGTCTGCGTCCATTGCGGCGAATGCGTCCGCGATCTGGCCGATCAGACTGAAATCGAAGAAGTTGTGTGGCGGCCGCTGGATTTCGATCGTGGCAATGTGCCCGTCGAGAGTCACGCCGATATCGGTGAAGCGCTGTGCTGGCATCGTTGCAGCCCCTTAAATGAAATGGTTTAGGCGCACTGAGTGAGACCGGCGATGGTAACAACAATCGTGGAGCGCACCTAGCCGCCATGGCGCAACCGAACGAAACGCCCGAGACCCGCCAGCGGCCCGGCATATTGCAGATCGCGATCCCGGCGATTTTCGGCAATCTGCTGTACAGCATCGTCGGCCTCGTGCAAACGAAGGCCGTCGGCCAACTGGGCGCCGAAGCGCTGGCTGCGGTCGGCGCCGGGCAGCGCGTATTTTTTGCGCTGCAGGCCGTGATGATGGCGATCGGCGCCGGCACGACGGCGCTGGTGGCACGCGCGTGGGGCCGCAACGACGAGGTCGAAGCCGGACGCATCACGACCGCGTCGCTGGCAATCGGTGCATTATTCGGTCTGGTCCTGACGATACCGGGCGTATTTTTTTCTGACCACGTCGCAGCGATCTTCGGGCTGGATGATCACACCGTCGAACTCGCGGCAGCGAATATCCGTTGGCTGTCGGTCTTCAATGTGGCGTTCGCGGCCAACTTCATCATGGGTGGCGCGCTGCGCGCGGC
>CAYUMA010000237.1:0-4504 GCA_964445675.1 uncultured Pseudomonadales bacterium
CGCAGCCGCGTCGACGCAGGGATCGCGGTATCGATCAACGGCGAAATTTTCCGGGACGACAGGAACGAAGAGATCCCGAGCGGGGCCGAGGTTTTCCTGTTGCCTCGGATCCAGGGCGGCTAACAGCGGTGTGCACCTAACAGTCAGACACCTAACAGTACAGCAAGGGGGAGAGTGTGGCTAAAAGCGGCGCGACAGGGACGAATGCGATTGCACGACCGACTGGGCTGGCGCGGCTGTTCATACGCAAGTCCGTCGAACAGATGCACGTCGAGCATGCGCATGGCGAACTGAAAAAAACGCTCGGGCCTTACAACCTGATTTCGCTGGGCATCGGTTGCATCATCGGCACCGGCATCTTCGTGCTCACCGGGCGCGCCGCAGCCGAATTTGCGGGACCGGGCATCATGATCTCGTTCGTCATCACCGGAACGCTGTGTGCGCTGGTGGCGCTCGCGTACGCGGAGCTTGCGGCCGCGATTCCGGTGTCGGGCTCGGCGTATTCCTACTCGTATGCGTCGATGGGCGAAATCGTCGCGTGGATCATGGGTCTGCTACTGGTGCTCGAATACGGTCTTGCGGCGTCGACCGTCGCGGTCGGGTGGTCGGGTTACGTGGTCAGTTTCCTGCACGATTGGCATATCGACGTGCCGGCCGCATTGACGGCCGCGCCGGGATCCGTCGTGACGGACGCCGTCACCGGCGCATCGGTCATCGCGACGATGAACCTGCCGGCAATGCTCGCACTTGCGGCGGTGACGATCCTGCTCGTGCTCGGTATTTCGGAATCAGCGATGGTCAACAACGTCGTCGTTGCGATCAAAGTAACCGTGGTGGTTGCGTTCATCGTGATCGGCGCGTTTTACGTCGATACGGCGAACTGGTCGCCACTGATTCCCGCGCAGGTGCCGCCGCCACCACCCGACGCCGACATGAGCTTGTGGGGACAAATCAGAGACGCGTTGTGGAATGTGATGACGGCGCAGAACACGGGGCGCTACGGCATCGGCGGCATCATCGCCGGCGCGGCGACGATCTTCTTCGCATACATCGGTTTCGAGGCGGTCTCGACTGCGGGCGCCGAGTCGAAGAATCCGTCGCGCGATATGCCGATCGGCATCCTGGGCTCGCTGATCATCTGCACGATCCTCTACATCCTGACGTCTGCGGTGCTGGTCGGCATCGTGCCGTATACCGAGTTGAACAATCCCGCGCCGATTGCAGTGGCGGTCAACCACATCGGGCTGCCGCAGTTCGCGGCTGTGGTGAAGATCGGCGCCATCGCGGGACTGTCGTCGGTGATGCTGGTACTGCTCTACGGCCAGACGCGGATCTTCTACACGATGGCGCGCGACGGTCTGATCCCGTCGGTGTTCGCGCGCGTGCACCCCAAATTCAAGACGCCGTGGATCAATACGATCCTCGTCGGCCTGCTCGCGATGGGATTTGCTGGCTTCATGAGCCTCGATGCGCTGGCCAATCTCACCAACGTCGGCACGCTGGCGGCGTTTGCGATCATCTGCATCACGGTGATCTATCTGCGCTACACGCGGCCGGACATGAACCGGCCTTTCAAGCTGCCGCGAGGCGTGATCCTCGTGGTCGCGACGCTGGGTGCATTGATGTGCGTGTTCCTGTTGATGTCGCTGATGGCGCACGTGCCGACGCGCAACTTCTTCCTGATCTATCTGGCACTCGGCTTCGGCGTGTATTTCCTGTACGGCATTTGGAATTCGAAGCTCGGCACGGGGCGCGGCTGAGCGCACTGCAACGTCCGCAAGCGCTGCATCATCGGATCAGAACTGCGATAGGGAATGTTTCGATGCTGCAATCCCACGGACACACCTCGAGCTCCAACGTCGCATAAACCGTTCGCCCGGACGCAAACGTACCCACTGCATCCGCCTCGATCCGGAAACGCAGTTCCGCGCGCTCGATACGATCGCTCAATATCGAAGGCAGCTCGCCGAGCAAGAGTGCCTGATCGGCGTCGCTCATCCAGAACGCGCGGCCGAGGTTTGCAGCCGTCAGTTCCGTGAGGCTGCGGCGATCGTCTGCACTGCCGCCCGGCAGCGCAACCGTGACGATCTCGATACCGGCGGCGTTGTTTTTGTTCGTGACTAATTGCCGCGCCGCGCGACAGGTGTCGGCTGCGCCGCACGTGTCGTCGTGGCCGTCAGTGAGCACAACGATCGATCGCGTCCGACCGGGCACCGGGGGCGTCTTCGCGACGACGTCGAGCATTGCGTCGATTGCCGCATAGAGCGGCGAAGCCCCGCCTTCGAGCGTCGCGAGCGCATCGACCGTCGGAAAGAGCGACGTATCGGCGTTGGTTGAGATCACCGTCGCCGGCCGATCGGTGAGCTGAGCGCGTTCACCGGTCGACGCATTGTCTGCGGCGAAGGCTGCGAGCAGCAGCGAGTCGCTCGCGAGCCGGGTGATGAAATACTTAACGCCGAAGAGGCGCCGATCCCACGGATCGCTGTCGCCGACGCGTCGACTCTGATCCAGCAACAACGTGGCGGTGTAAGGATGCGGTGTAGCGCCTTTGTCGAACGTCGTCCGAGTCGATGACATCGATTCGACGACTGCGTACGCGCCATCGAAACCGCTTGGGCCGCCAATACAATCGGCGTGGAAGGTCGGCTGGTCATTGGAGTGTTCGGGCACGCACCGCTGAAGACTCACGTCGAGATCACCCCAGTCGTTGAAACTCGAGACCTGCATCAAGCTCAATCGAAATTCGAGTGATCGGCCGTCGAGCGATACGCCACCGGGCTCGACGACCGCAGGCGTGACGCCATAGAGCGGCGTCGTGTAGGGTCGAGGGACCACCTCGATCTCGAGGCGCTCGTTCACGCGCAGGTCGCCCGAGGAGTAACCCCAGAAGTGCGGGTTCCTGCTGCTCACGACCGCGCCGACCGTGCCTGCCGCGACGCCCGTGAAGGTCGCACGTCCTGTGGCGTCGGACTCTCGTTCTTGGGCGACGCCAAGCAACTCATCGTTCACCGAGATGAGCGCTCCCCGAATCGGGTTTCCGAAGACGTCCTTAGCGATCACGACGACGCTTCCGCTATCCGTCGGTCGAACGGAATTCGGAGGAGGTGTGTTCGCCGTGTTCGCCGCGTTCGTGCCGCCGCCACCACCGCAAGCGACGAGCATCAGCAGCGCGATCATGCCGAGCAGCGTTTGTTTCATTGCAGTCCCCTCGTAGTAGATGACGAGAGGATCCCGGTCGCACGCGGTGCTCGTCTTTGAGAGGATCTGAAACGATCTGAAACTTTGTGAACGGGCGCGCTACGGCGCGTTGACCAAGCGATTTTTCGGAGGTCAGCGTTTTTCATATCCGTCCAACTCACAATTTGAGACATTCCAGCAACGGAGCGGATGAGCTTGCTTCGCGCTTTGCCGGCCTTATGAGCCTCGATGCGCTGGCCAATCGCACCAACGTCGGCACGCTGGCGGCGTTTGCGATCATCTGCGTCACGGTGATTTATCTGCGCGGTGCTTGCAAAACGCAGGCACTGCAGTCAGCATGCATTCATGGCAGTCCAACTCACCATTAGAGACGTTCCCGAGAGCGTGCGAGACGAGCTTGCTTCGCGTGCCGCGCTGCAAGGCAAGTCGATGCAGGAGTTTCTGCGGACCGAACTGGAGCGGATCGCCTCGCGTCCTTCGCTTGAAGGCTGGTTGTCAGCGGTACGCGACCGCAAACAGTCGGCAGCAACGCGGGTTCCGAGCAGCAAGATCCTTCGCGCACGAGACGCCGATCGCAAGTGACCGTGGTGATTGATGCGTCGGTCGTTGTTGCCGCGCTGGTCGACTCGGGTAAAGAAGGTCGCTGGTCAGAGTCGACAATCGTCGATGACTACGCGGTTGCTCCAGAGTTGGTGCTCGTTGAGACGTCGAACGTTCTTCGTCGGCTGGAGCGTGCTCGGGTCATATCTTCGTTCGAAGCGAACAGCGCCTACCGCGATTTGATGCGCCTCGATCTGGAGCTGTTTCCGTTCGGCCCATTCGCCGAACGGGTGTGGGTTTTGCGCAACAACTTGACTAGTTATGACGCGTGGTACGTCGCGTTGGCCGAAGCCCTTGGCTGCCCCCTGGCGACGTTGGATAAACGACTTGTTAGCGCCCCCGGCCCAACTTGCCAACTCGTCACGCCGCCGTGATTCGCAGTGTCGCGCAGCGCCAAAAGGCGCCGCTCTGCAATATCACAAGTCCTGCACGCTCAACGTTTGTGTCACTCTGGCGCTGCAATTGGACCAACAACTGACTTCGTTATATATGACACTATATAGCGGAATCGACGTCCGCAGATCCACGCATCCATGCCGAATCAGCTTTGTTTCGTCGCCGCTGTCGGTCTGTTGGCGCTCTCGTTCGGTGCGCGCGCCGAAGAGCAGACGCGCGTGTTCGCCGCCGCGAGTTTGACCAACGCGTTGAATGACGTCGCGGCGCAATGGACCAAGGCGGGACACCCGGCGCCGAGTCTCGCGTACGC
>CAYUMA010000238.1:0-5583 GCA_964445675.1 uncultured Pseudomonadales bacterium
AGCGCCTCGACTTCAGTCGGCGCCGCCAGATGGCCCGTCGAAATCAGGAACGGCTGGTCGTCGTCATCGGGAAGCGTCGAATACATTTTTTGTTCTCCTACCTAAAACGCAAGCCGCAGGCGAGCATAGATGACTTCAACGCGATCTTCGTTCGGATTGTTGCCCGGATCGAACACCGCCTGCGCGCCGACACTGAACTGCGTGAAGCGCGACAGCTGCATGCGATGGAACACCTCGAGGGTCTTTTCATCCCTCGACGCGTTCGAGCGCGGCTCCGCATACCCCGCGGCGAATCCACTCATGTTGCTCGGGCTGCCGAACAGTCCGCCATAACCGATACCCGCCTGCACGATTTCCCGGATGTTCGTCGTCTTCGCGTCGGCATGTGCATAGCGCGCCCAGACCTGAAACCGAGCGGTCAACTGTTGCCCGGCAACGAGCGTCACACCTTCGTCGGAGGGACTCGCGAAGCCGTTCTGGCTGCGCGAATCGAGGTGCCACAACATGATCGAATAGCGCCCGGCGCCCATCCCTTCGAGCGTTGGGGTCCAACCCGCCTCCGTCGCGTAATAAAAGTCACCGTCCCCGACCGTATTGATCTCGTACCGCGTGGTGTTGTTGTAGCCGCTGGCGAGACCACCGGTCACGTAGAACTGACTATTCGGGCGCACCGAGACGCCAAGGGTTGGACCATGACCGGGAGACGGCACCGTCGGGTTGAACGAAAACGTGCGGTTGGCGAAGAACGCGTTGACGTTCTGCATGGGCTGCTGGCCAATGAAATCACTGGTATCCGCGCGTCCCACGAGGATACGCAGCTTGTCGTCGTATAACCGTTGTAACCAGTACGCATCACGCACGACCCATTGGCGATCGTTGAACGCGTTCACGGTGTTGATCAGCGTGCCCAGCCGCGGACCGACCGACGACGCAGGGTCGTCGCCGATCTCGTCGCGATACTCGGCGGTGGTCACCAGCACGCCGGTATTCGGGGTGTCACGGCCGACCAGTGTCCACGCGGACATCAGGTCGAGATCGTGCGCCGCGCCGTTGGGATCGTTCGCCCCGTTGGCCGCCATACCCAGCGCGGTATAAGCAACGCCGAGCCGCAGCCCGGTGCGCGCATGCAGTGTGTCGAACTTTCCCCTGACCCAACTGAGCGGACCATCGAATCCATCGCTATCCAGAATCGGCGTTTCGGGCCGCTCGATCTGCTCCAGGTCATCAATGCCGCTCTCGCTGCCTTCACCCGGAGAAAATTCGTCGTTGAGATAGGGATGTGTCGTGGACCGACTCACAGGCGCGGCACTCTCTGCGTCAGCGGCCGCCGATGCGATCGAAGATCCCATGAGTGCTACTGCACAAAGCAGTGCTGCGCGGGTGCCTGAACGGTTTCGGATGTTTGAGCCGAACATGAGCGCCGTGCGAGGAGTCGATATGCGGGGGGGGGCGTAGTGTGCCGAGCATTCTCAACGAGGTCAAGGACGCGTTTTTGGTCGGACCAATCTAACGACACAACACCGTCGCGCAGAGTGCCAATGTTTCGTTCCAGCCCCTCTTCTCAAGTGTTAACGGAGCCGTCTTGGTGGGCTCGGTGTGACGAGCGTGTGACGAACGTGTGACGCGCTGTCGAGCACTCTACAACGCACTCGACAAGTCTGGGGACAGCCCGCGTGGATGGCGTACTACGGTTCGTTGTATCCGAGACGCAAGCCCGACGATTTCGCGGCGTACAAGACTGCGAATCCAGGACTCGCAGAAGCAACTGTCGCGGCGCCGCCGAAGCGCGACCGCGCATGGAACGCGGCAGCGGATCGTGTCGTGAAGACCTACCTGCTCGTATTGCAGGGCTCTGGCTTGGATGAGACATCTGCCCTGCACGCGCTACGCGGGCTGCGCAGTGCGATCCACGGCTTCGCGACGCTGGAGCGGCACGGCGGATTCGGCTTGCCGCTCGACGTCGATCAGAGTTTCGAGTGGATGCTCGACTCGCAAAGCAGATTTGCCAGGGCCCTACTCAGGCCGGCTGCCCGACTCCAACAGCAGCAATAGCGCGCAGTGTGCGGTAGCGTAACGGTGCCGTGATCTGCAATTCCTGCCGCACTCTGGTGATTGGCTTGCCAAGCAATTGTTCCCAGGCAACCGCCGGCAACCAGACCGCACGACGGCCGTCGCGGTACGCCTGCCAGGCGGCCCGTAGTACTCGAAGATCGCGGCTTTCCCGCGCAATTTTCAGCGCACCGATCAACGCGATTGCAGCGAATCCGAGGTTCTTCGTTTGCGCATAAGAGAACGCGACAACACAGACCTCGCCCAATGTATCGGTGCTGTAGCCCGTCACGGTGTGCCACAAATCATGCGAGTCGCGCAGGCGGCGCGCATACCGCGCCTGCTCATCGCTCAGCTGCGCATACTCACCTACGTCCTCTTCACTCACCTCGACGAGACCTTGTGCAGTGATCCCGGCACGTTCCACCAACTGCAGATACGAGCGCCCGAGGGAACCCTCGGGTAACGCGGCGAGCCGTGCCCGGTCTGACAAGACCGACACGAGATCATGTGGATCCCGCAAGAACGCGGCACCGGTAGGTGTGCGGCCAAATCGAGCGGCGCCTTTTTCGATGGCATCGCCGGTTAAGGCCCGCATGATGACGAATACCAGCGCGGTATCCTCCGGATCCTGCACCAACTTGCGCAACGCGCGCAGCGCCTCGACTGGGCGGCGTTTCAACATTTCTTTACCTCCGGCACATTCGGCCCGATTATCAACAACCGTGTAGATGGTAGCGATATCGACATGAGTGTCAATAGCAAAAAACGTGCGCCGGTGCGCAAGAAGGCGCCAACAAAACGGATCCGCCGCAGCCCGATCGAAGCGCGCGAAGCAATCCTCGCTGCCGCGAGAGCACGGCTACTGCGCTACGGACTGGAGGGATTGAAGATCACGGACGTCGCGCGCGAGGCCGGCATGAGTCATGCGACTTTGCTGCATCATTTCGGCAGCACCGATGAAATGCGTCGCGCGCTGGTCGAGCGGATGGCGAATGCACTGCTCGCGGAGTTCATCGGTCTGCTCGATGCGGGCGCGCCCGACGCGTCGCGCTTAGGTGAGTTGTTTACGCGGCTCTTTACAGGGTTATCAGACAATCGTCATGCGCAACTGTTTGCGTGGTTCGCACTGACCGCGCTCGACCGTCCCGATGAACTCGCTAACGCCGCTGTTGAAACGCGACCTCTGGTTGCGGCACTACTCGAACAGATGGCGCGGCGGGGTCCCGAATTCGAACACGCGCCGCAATTACCCCGTTACATCGCGTTGCTGGTCGTCACGTCAGCGATCGGCCTCGGCGTCGCAGGCCCGTGGCTCAAACGCGTACAACTGCTGACCGGCAAAAACGAGGTCGGTGATTTTGCACAGTGGTTTGCGGATTTCCTGCTCGCGCCGCGCGGGGTGAGGTAGCGAAGAACTGGCAACCACGTTGCGCAGATCACGTATAAAAAGGCGCAGATTCAGCGCAGGACATACCAGACCCCGCGGCCACGGCCGTGCTGGTTCAGCGTGCCGCTTTCGACCAGCGCACGGAAGTGCTGCTTGAGGGTGTTGCGGCTGGTGCCAGTCAGCTTGATGGCCTCGCCGATGGTGACGCGGCCATGCTCGCGGGTGAACTCGACAATCTGCAGCGAAAGCTTGGGCATCGCGGCGAGCACGATCTTCTCACGCTCAACCTTCTTCTCCAGTCGCCGCACCTGTTCGGCGAGGGAGCGCAAGAAGAACTCCAGCCACGGCTGCCAGTCTGGCGACTCCGTGCGAATGGTGCCCTGCGTCTGCCGCAGTGCCAGGTAGTAGGCTTCCTTGTTCTGTTCGACCACGCTTTCCAGCGAGCTATACGGTACGTAGGCGTAGCCGGCCTGTAGAAGTAGTAGCGTCGTCAGCACGCGGCTCAGCCGGCCGTTGCCGTCCTGGAACGGATGGATCTCCAGAAATACTACGATGCACAGCGCGATGATCAACACGGGATGCAGGTGGGCCATTTCGCGCTCGTGCGTCACCCATGCCACCAGCTCCGTCATCAGGCGCGGGGTGTCGAAAGGCGTGGCCGTCTGGAACACGATGCCGATCTGAGCGCCAGTCTCATCGAAGGCGGCGACGCTGTTCGAGTGGGTCTTGTAGTTGCCGCGATGCCGGGTGTCCTTCTCCGCGTAACGCAGCAGGATCTGGTGCAGCTGCTTGATGTGGTTCTCGGTGAACGCAATGTCGCGCCAGGACGAGACCACCAGGTCCACTACTTCAGCGTAGCCGGCCACTTCCTGCTCATCGCGGGTACCGAACGACTTCATCGCGATGGTCGACAGCAGTTGCTCCACTTCCCGGTCGGACAGCGTGCTGCCTTCGATGCGGGTGGAGGAACCGATGCTCTCGATGGTGGCGACGAGTCGCAGCGCCGATAGACGAGCGGGCGCGAGTATGCCCAAGGCGCGCCAGGCGCCCTTGAACTCGTCGATCCTGGCGATGAGGCTCAGGATCGGGGGGGTGATTAGGAGAGTGTCGGCTCGGAACATGAACCAATAGTACGCCCATTTACACCCAATACATCGACGGTTTTCAACCGGCCCTCAGTCTGCTGCGAGGAACTATCCAGGAACGTCGCGAGTCTGGGAATGTTGGTCGTTAAGGTCGCCACCGTCTTCGAACAGTTCGGTGAGTGTTTCTGATCGACTCGGCAGCCGCAGCTGATCGATCCCCCGGCGCGGTAATGATCGTCGCAACCACGTTGCGTAGACCACGTATAAAGAGGCGCAGGTTCAAACGCAGTGTGAAATCGAAGCTGAACGGCCAACCTATTCAGAGTTGGTCGGGACGGCAGGATTTGAACCTGCGACCACTTGACCCCCAGTCAACTAGTCGTCCCAATAGAATCAATCAGATACATGTCTTGGCGCCGGATTGCGATACCGCTAGCGATACCAGAATTCAATCCTAATTGCTCACACCGTACATCATCATCAACCAAGGCGGGGACAAGACCCACAGATTCACTCGCGCGCGACCTTAACGGCGCCAGGTCATCGGACTTTCGATGTAGTCAACCAGGGAAAGGCTTGCCATCACTGCACCGATACCAATGCCCGCAACGGTAACCGCAAAAGCTGCCATTACCAACAAGCGAACCGGCAGGCGCCTCACCGTGTTCCAGGGCGCCTCGCCTCGTAGTAACAATCCAAGACTAGGGTACTTGCTCGAAACTCTGCGATACGCCCAGAACGGAACACCGTATCCAATTGCAAGCAATATGACGCCACCAACAATGACCCCAATCGCTTGGACATTGAACCAAGCTAGAAGAGCAACCGTGACAATTAGGCCGATCACAATTGCGGCTACAAGGAGCCGGACTGAACCGACCAAAAGCTGACGCCAGTACTTCAAGACGAGCGCGGCGAATACGATTCCCAAACAAACACCAAGCGCAATTTCTACGATCACGTTTTTCCCATTGCCCAAAGGTTTGCACCATTCGCGCGCGCCGGCGCGCCTATGACTGGCCGCTTGCGCGAAGGATCACGCGGCTGATACACGGCCCA
>CAYUMA010000239.1:0-4142 GCA_964445675.1 uncultured Pseudomonadales bacterium
CCACTGGTGATGGCCCAGAGATTGTCGTGTTTACCGTGTGCCATAACTGCGTCCTACTCCGTGACACGTCCGTGTGTCTGCGGGAAATTCCGACAAAATCGGAACTTCCCTATCGTTTTCGATTGGAGCGGGTTCGATGGATGCGATGAAAAAAAGAAGCCCGCTCGCCAAACGGTGAGCGGGCTTTGTGTTGGTCCGGGAGTTCGTGCAGAACTCGGATCAGCTCGAGCAGCTCACCTGCGCGTGTAATTTCCGATGTCGATGAGCTGCATGTGTATCCTCGGTTTCACGACAAAAATCGCGGCTGCGGGGTCATGTCGGTGCGTGAAGGCGCGAAGTCTACGCTTCCCTGAACGACCAGTTCAAGGGGATGTTGCCGGCAGCTTGATGAATCGCGCGACGAATTTGTCGGTCTGACCCCGGATTGCGGGATCGAAGACCACCTTCGTGTGGTCGTCAGCGGCATTGCGCAACAGGTCGAGACTGCCGGTGAATTTGAAACCGCGTGCTTCGATATCGGTGCGCGCGAATGCATCGTCAATGCGATGCAGCTTCTGCGCCGCGGTCGAGCCGCTGCCGGGGGCCGCGACGTGATCCACGATCGCGAGAATCCCGCCGGGTTTCAGCATCGCGTTGACGTCCGCGAACAAGGCCTCTGGCGTGACGGCCCAGTCATCCGACTTGAAGTACACATCGTGATAGCTCAGCACCATCAGCACCATGTCGACAGAGGCGTCCTTGATGCCGAGGTGACCGACTTCGGCCGTGAGCGGCACGACGTTGACGAGGCGCCCGCTCGCAAGCCGTTCTTTCAACGCGTCGCCGGCGAAACCCTGGTACGCCGCATTGTTGTACAGGTAGACCTTGCCAGTGGCACCGACGACGTGGCCGAGCAGTTCGCTCCAGTACCCGCCCGCGGCGAACATGTCGATGACCGTCATGCCCGGCGCGACACCGAAAAAGCGCAACACCTCGACCGGGTGATCGCGCGCATCGCGCTCCCGATCTGCCGCTGGCCGACCGCTTGCCGCGATCGCGGCTTCGATGGGATCGACTGCGGCGTGTAGCGGTGTCGCCGCTGCGAGCAGCAGCGCGAGCGAGACAGCGATCCTGGACAGTGGGCGCATGGTGATGGACTCCCCGGGTGGAGTAGCCATCGTAAGCTGGACTTCTCGCGGGCGCATCCGCATCGTGTTTGGGCGAGCGGAGGCAACTCACGATGCACGAGACCGACAGCGCAAACGCAGCGGACGCCTCGGCGCAGGCGGCCGTGGCGGCGACGCATTTACTTCAGATCCTGGAACTCGAGACGATCGAGTTGAATATGTTCCGCGGCGCCAACGAAGATCGCGAGGGCCGCCTGTTCGGCGGCCAGGTGTTGGCGCAGGCGCTACGCGCGGCGGCAAACACGGTCGATGCGCGGCTGCCGCACTCGCTGCATGGCTACTTCATGCAAGTCGGTGAACGGACCCGGCCGGTGTTGTACGAGGTCGAGCGTATCCGCGATGGCACGAGCTTCACGACCCGGCGCGTCGTCGCGGTGCAAAACGGCGATGCGATCTTCAGCATGGACGCGTCGTTCCAGATCGACGAGCCTGGGCTCAGTCATGAAATCTCGATGCCGAACGTGCCGCGGCCCGACTCGCTCGAAGACGATGTCACGCGCGCGCGCCGCGAAGCGCAGACCAATCCGAGAATCCATCCATGGGCGCCGCGCGTGCGGCCATTCGAGACCCGCTCGGTGTTTCCGATGGATCGGCCGCGCGCGGCGGGGGAGCGGTTCTGGGATCCGACCTGGATTCGTTTTCGCGCGCCGCTCCGAGGCGCGGCAAAAGCCGCGCGTGGCTCCGATGCAGCCCTGCGGTTCTGTCTGCTCGCGTACGCGTCGGACATGGGCATGGTATCGACCGCAGTGCTGCCGCATGCCGATGCCGTCACGCGCGACGAAATCCAGATGGCGAGTCTCGATCACGCGCTGTGGTTTCACCGTGATTTTGCGATCGACGACTGGCTGCTCGTCGTCAAACGCACGAGCAGCGCTTCGGGTGCGCGCGGTATGAATCACGCGGAGTTTTTCGATGTGAACGGCCGCCTTGTCGCATCGGCATCGCAGGAAGGATTGATGCGGCAGGTGGCGAAGCGTTAGCTAGCACGCGGCCGGCCGGGTCTCACCTCCCATCCCGTGTGACCGAGCACCAGCACGATGTCGGCGAGCCGCGCGACGTCTTCGCGGTGCGTCGTGTACACGCACGTCACGCCGAGCGTCGCAATCGACGTCATGATCGCAAGCTCGCTCGCGAGATCGAGGTGGCTGGTGCCTTCGTCGAGAAACAACAGCGCCGCCGCGTGGGTCGGATGCAACACCCGATAAAACGCGCGCGCCAGCAACAGCCGCTGCTGTTGACCCGCCGACAGCGCCGAACCCATGTCGCCGATGCGGCTGTCGAAGCCCATCGGTAAGCTTCTGATGTCGTCATAGATCTGCGCGAGACGCGTCGCGCGTTCGATCGTCTGCGCATCGGGCGCTAGGTCGAAGAAGCTGACGTTGTCGGCGATCGATCCCGACAACAGCAGGTCGTCCTGCAGCACCGCGGCGATCCCCGCGCGATACGACTTGAGGCCGAGCCGGTCGATTGGCACGCCGTCGATCGCGACGCCACCTGCGGTCGGGTGAAGCAAGCCGAGCAGCAGCCGCAGCAGCGTCGATTTGCCGACGCCGGACGGACCGACGATCGCCACGTGCTGCCCCGGCTCGATGCGCAAGTCGAGGTTCGTAAGCAGCACGCCGGTGTCGCCCGGATACGCGAAACACAGCCGCTCGAGCGTCAGCGCGCCGCGCACGGGGGCGGCGAATGTCGTCGCGACCGTGCCGCATTGTTCGGGGTCCGACAGCGCGATGTCGGCGATCCGTTCGAGATGCAGCCGCAGCATCAGGAATTGCACGATCTGCGTGATCAACGAATTCATTGCGCTGGCGAAGTGCATTCGATACGCGATGAAGGCGTACAACATGCCGATCGTCAGCGCGCCTGACAGCACCTCGTGCGCGCCGACGAACACGAGCAGCACGTTCTCGACACCGAGCAGTACGCCGTTGACCCCTTCGTAGCCGAGGTTCATGCGCGCGACGCGCGTGCCGGCATTGAGCGTTGTAACGAACAGTTCCTGCCACGCCCGTTCGCGCTCGGCTTCCCTGCCGAATAGCTTGATTCCCTGCAGCGCGCGAATCGTTTCGAGAAAGTGGGAGTCGAGCCGCGCATCCGCGACGATGCCTTCGTGACTGCGCTGTCGCAGCGGCTGCAACAACAGCAGTCGCAGCGCGGCGTACACGACGAATGCCGCGAGTGCGATACCGGCGAGCAGCGGCGAATATACAAAAAGCACCACCAGCGTCGTCGCCGCCATGCCGCCGTCGATGACGGCGGCGACGACGCCACCGCCGATGAACTCCTGAATCGGTTTCAGCGAGCCGAACCGCGACACGATGTCGCCGATGTGGCGCCGCTGGAAGTAGTCGAGCGGCAGGCGGATCAGATGCGAGAAAAGCCTGACGCCGATCGAGTAGCTCAGTTGGTTCGCCAGATACAGGCTTGCGAAGCCGCGCACGGTTTTTGTCGCGACGTTGATCAGTGCGAGCATCAGAAAGCCGATCGCCAGGATGCCGAGCACGTCGACGTCCTGTTTCACCAGCACGTCGTCAACGACGAGCTGCATGTACGACGGTGTCACGAGCGCGAACAATTGAATCAGCGTCGACAGCACCAGCAACTGCGCAATGGGGCGCGCGCCGACGCCGCGCCAGAACGTCGCGAGGCTCAGTCCCGCCGCGCGCCCCGAGCGCTCGAACGCGGGCGTTGGCATCAGTTCCAGCGCGACGCCGGTGAAATGGTGCGACAACTCGTGCAGTGGATAACGGCGCTCGCCGACGGCCGGATTGTGGACGGTCGCATACCGCGCGCCGATGCGTTTCAGCACGACGAAGTGATCGAAATCCCAATGCAGGATCGCCGGACACGCCAGGCGCTTGAGTTCGTCGATGTCGACGCGCAGTGGCCGCGCGTTCAAGCCGGTCGCTTCGCCCGCGGCGATCAACCGTTGCAGCGACCAGCCGCGCACCGACGCGCCGTGCGTGCGGCGCAACG
>CAYUMA010000240.1:0-3305 GCA_964445675.1 uncultured Pseudomonadales bacterium
CTGCGTGAAGTTCTCGAGGATGTGCTCGATGTCTTCGATCTCGTGTTGCAGCCGAATCACCAGCAACAGCTCCGGCGCCGTGACGCCGGCCTTGCGCACCACCATCTTCGTCTGCAGTTTGTCGTCGACGAGCGGATACCGCTCGCGCGGGTTGTAGCGGGCGATGTACGCGACGTTGCGGCAGTTCATGCCGAGGATGCCTTTGCGCCACAACGTAATGGGGTTCGCCCACATGGCTAGTGTCTAGTCGTCCATCATCGTCGCGAAACGGCGCAGTTCGAGCAGGCGATAGCCCGTGTAACGCCCGAGCATCAGGATCAGTGCGAGTACGACCAGATGCAGTTCGGGAAAGTTGAATGCGAGGTGGCGTGTCAACGGCTGATCCATCAGCAGAAACGCGGTGACCGCGACAAACAGGCTGCCCGAGCCCTGCAGCAGCACCTCCTTCGGGCCGTCTTCCTCCCACAGAATCGACATCCGCTCGATCGTCCACGCGAGGATGATCATCGGGAAAAAGGTGATCGACAGGCCCGCTTCGAGTCCGAGCCGATAACTGAGCACGCTGACGATCGACATGATCGCAACGACGATGATGACGAGTGTGGCGATGCGCGCGACGAGCAGCAGGTTCAGCGTCGAGAGGTAGGAGCGGATGAAGAGCCCAATCGCGACGACCATGACGAAGCTTATGACGCCGGGGATCAGCTGAGTCTGCAGGAACGCGAGCGCAATCAGCACCGGCATGAACGTGCCGGAGGTCTTCAAACCAACGAGCGTGCGCAGCAGCACGACGACGAGCGCGCCGACCGGCAACAACATGATCAGTTTGAACATGTTCTGTTCTTCGACCGGCAGGCTGTACAACGACAGGCTCGGCGCATCCATGCCTTGAGCACCGGCTGTCGCGAGCGTCAACGACGGCCGCGTCTGGCTGATGATCGCGAAGCTGACCTTGCTGCGTTTGCCGCCAATCACGTCGAGCACGCTCGGCGTGTCGGTCTGCCACAAGAGCAGATTGGACGTGTCGGCGATGAGGCCGGTCAGCGGATCGAACAGATGCCAGCGATCGTCCTGCCACACCTGCACGTACTCGACGAGCGACTGGCGCCGGCGCCCCTCCTCGAGGATCAGCGCTTGTACGCGGCGCGCCGGCACATTCGCGAGCGCCAGCAGATCGCTGAAGAGCTCCGGCAACGCGAAGCGGTCGAGCAGCAACGCGACGTTCTGATCGCGCGGCACGACGCTCATCTCACGGATCAATTGCTGGCCGAGCGTCAGCGCGTCGGCCGAGCGCGGCAGTACGGAGTTCACGAGTGCTGCTGCTGCCGTCGCATACGGTTCGTCGAGTCGCGCCGGGGCGACAACCGGTGACGGTTCTGCGCGCGAGGACTGGTTGGTATCGGCGACGAGTTCGACCTTGTAGTACAACGTCTGCTCGCCTTGCACATCGCGCTTCGACCAGCGCGCGCGACGTTGATCGTCGCGTTCCTCGATCGAAAACCCGTAGCCCGACGACACCGTGTTTTCATTGACGATCCGGTAGTCGGCCTGGTTCGACGGCAGGCTCAGCAGCACCTGCACCGGGGTTCCATCACCCCAGAAATTGATCTTGGCCTCGATCTGCCAGACGGTCTCCTGTGCACCGGGCAAGAATGGAATGCCGAATTCCTTGTGCCGGAACGTCGCGCTCGCGAGCCCCGCGACGATCAGCATGACCACGAGGAACCGGAACGGACCGCGCTGGGTCATGGCGCCGGCGCGCCGTTGGCGGGTGCGGGTGTCGCTGTGCTGCGAGGTTGAACATAACGCGCGCCGACGTCGACGAGTGCGATGTCTTTCAGAAAGCTGCGGCCGAGTACGACCTGATGCGTGGCCTCGACGCGATCCGTCAGCACGAACGAGAACGAGTCCTGCACGTCGCCGAGCCTGACCTGCATGCGCACGACCGGCCGCTTGACGCCTTCGGCTGCGCCGGACTGGGCGCCGCGAATGTGGCGGCTGACGCGCTGCTCAACGGCGATTGCCGTCGCGGAGTCGCCTGCGTGCAGCGCGAAGCGGACCCACGCCTGGCCGTCGCGCTCGAATTCGACGATCGATTCGGCCCGCAACGCGTTGTTCGTTGCGGTGGTGTCGATGCGCGCATCGAGCGCAATTCCGGGCGGCTCGAGCCACACCTGTTCCACATCGCCGACGACCATCTTCGTGCCGCTGACCATCACGCGCTGGATTTGCGGCTCTTTGCACTGTGCTTCAGCGGGGGTTTGCGGCGCGCACAAGCCCCTCAAGGATTCGGGCAGCACGGTAACGGCGCCCTCGACGCGCGCGAGTGCCTGGTTCTGCAGTACGAGTTCGCTCGCGGCGGAATTCTGCTGGCTGCGCATGTCAGAAAGCGTCGCCTGCACGTTCGCGAGTTGATCGGTTTGCCGGGCCACTTCGCCGCGTAACGCGTCGATGGTTTCCTTGTCGGCCGGATTCGGTGTCACCGCAGGCGGGATCGGCGCGCACGCCGACAGCACGGCGACCAGCCCCGCCGCGATGAGCAACACCTTAGCGACAAGCACGGAGCCGCGGCGCACGTCGAATGATCCCCCCCAAACAATCGTGCAGCAGAGCACGAAGTCCGGGATTCTACAGACGAGCCCTTAGCAGGTCTGCAACAGCCTGCTAGCCGCGCACGAGTTTGCCCGGCAACGCTCCCGTGTGTACGCCGTCGGCGAAGGTCGGCACGCCGCGCTTGATGATGTGCCGGTAGCCGTCGACTTGTTGCACGAGCCGCTTGCCGCCGGCCGGCAGATCGAACACGGCTTCCGGCCGGTGCAACGACAGGCGCTCGAAATCGATCACGTTGACGTCGGCCAGCTTACCCGGCGCGAGCAGTCCACGATCGTGCATACCGTACGCCGCGGCGGTGTCGAACGAGAGTTTCCTAACGAGGTACTCGAGGGGCAGCTGTTCGCCCTTCGTCCGGTCGCGCGCCCAATGCGTGAGAATGAACGTCGGCATGCCGGCGTCGGCGATGACGCCGCAATGCGCGCCGCCGTCCGACAGGCCGAACATGATGTTCGGGTGTTGCATGATCGCGCGGAAAAAATCGAAGTTGTAGTTCTGGTAGCCGCCGAGCGGTTGATAGAACAGTTCTTTGCCGCCGTGGTCCACGAGCAGGTCATACATCAATTCGAACGGGTCCCTGCCGCTGCGCTGCGCGATGCCGGCGACGCTGTCCTCGCGGTCCGGCTCGTAGTTCGGCTTTTCACCGAGCGGGAAGATCTGCCACAGCAGTTGATCGAGGCTCGCGCTC
Organism: uncultured Pseudomonadales bacterium; assembly: GCA_964445675.1. Taxonomy (GTDB): domain Bacteria; phylum Pseudomonadota; class Gammaproteobacteria; order Pseudomonadales; family Azotimanducaceae; genus DATJGR01. Next base: position 3,299 of record CAYUMA010000240.1, read on the forward strand.
GACAGTG
>CAYUMA010000241.1:0-7318 GCA_964445675.1 uncultured Pseudomonadales bacterium
CACGCGTGCCTCGACCGCGTGACCGCGAATCTGAAGGTCTTCCTGCGCGAACGGCAGGCGTTCGCCCGCCGCGATGCGCAATTGCCACTCGACGAGATCGAGGCCGAGTATCGCCTCCGTGATCGGATGCTCGACCTGCAGACGCGTGTTCATCTCCATGAAATAGAACGCGTCCCCCTCGGTGATGAACTCGATGGTGCCGGCGCCTTCGTAACCGATCGCCGCGGCGGCCTTGACCGCGGCCTCCCCCATACCGATCCGTTGGGCCGGTGTGATCATCGGCGCCGGCGCCTCCTCGATCACCTTCTGGTGGCGGCGTTGCACGGAGCAGTCGCGCTCGAACAGGTACAACGTACGGCCGAAGGAGTCGGCCAGAATCTGCACCTCGATGTGTTTTGGCGCCGCCAGATAGCGCTCGAGCAACACTGCGTCGTCGCCGAACGCGGCTTTCGACTCCCTGCGCGCGCCGCTCAACGCGTTGGCGAACTCCTGCGGCGTACGGACCACGCGCATGCCTTTGCCGCCACCGCCGGCGGATGCTTTGATCAGCAGCGGGTAGCCGAGCACCAGGGCTGCTTCGGCGAGCTTCACCGGATCCTGATCCAGCTGATAACCCGGCACCACAGGGGCACCGGCCGCCGCTACGATCCGTTTTGCCTCGATCTTGGATCCCATCGCACGGATCGCATCCGCCGACGGCCCTACAAAGGTGCACACGCCGCTGCACGCCGCCGCGAAGTCGGCATTCTCCGCGAGGAAACCGTAGCCCGGATGAACCGCATCGGCACCGCTTTGTGTCACGGCAGCAACGAGCGCGTCGATTCGCAGATAGCTGTCGCGCGCGGGTGCTTCGCCGATGCGCACGCTGTGATCCGCGTGGCGTACGTGCAACGCCCTGCTGTCGGCGTCCGAGTACACCGCGACTGTCTCGATGCCCAAGCGCCGTGCGGTGCGCATGATCCGGCACGCGATCTCGCCACGATTGGCAATCAACAAGCGTTTGAACATGGGCCTGCCAACATAAGAACGGTCACATCCTGAATATGCCGAAGCGCGCGTCGGACGCACTGACGGGTTCGCGGCACGCCATCGTCAACGCGAGCGCGAGCACCCGCCGCGTATCGACCGGGTCGATGACGCCGTCGTCCCACAGCCGTGCGCTCGCGTAGAACGGGTGTCCCTGCGTTTCGTAGGTCGATCTGATGCCGTCCATGAATTCGCGCTGGGCCGTTTCGCTCCAGCCGTCACCGCGCGCCGATGCGCTGTCGCGGCGCACGGTCGCCAGTACGTGCGCGGCCTGCTCTCCGCCCATCACCGAGATGCGCGCATTCGGCCAGGTCCACAGCAGACGTGCACCGTATGCGCGGCCGCACATCGCGTAGTTGCCGGCACCGAACGAACCACCGATGACCACAGTGAATTTCGGAACCCGCGCGCACGCGACCGCGGTCACCATTTTCGCGCCATCCTTCGCGATCCCTTGATTTTCGTATTTGCGGCCCACCATGAAGCCGGTGATGTTCTGCAGGAACAGCAGCGGCACGCCGCGACGATCGGCGAGCTGCACGAAATGCGCGCCCTTCAATGCAGATTCCGAAAACAGAATGCCGTTGTTGGCGACGATCGCGACCGGCATTCCACCGATGTGGGCAAAGCCAGTCACCAGCGTTTCGCCATACACCGCCTTGAATTCGTGAAACTCCGATCCATCGACGAGCCGCGCGATGACCTCGCGGACGTCGTATGGCGTGCGTGTATCGCGCGGCAACACGCCGTACAGCTGCTCCGACGGATACTGCGGCTCCACGCTCGGTTGCAACGTGACGGTGGTGCGATACGCGACACCGCTCGCGGCGATGATCTCGCGCGCAAGCATGAGCGCGTGTTCATCGTTCGCCGCGAGATAGTCGGCGACACCCGAGATGCGCGCGTGGACGTCGCCGCCGCCGAGACTCTCCGCATCGACATCCTCTCCCGTGGCCGCTTTGACCAACGGCGGGCCGCCGAGAAAAATCGTGCCCTGGTTGCGCACGATGATTGCCTGATCGCTCATCGCCGGCACGTACGCGCCGCCCGCGGTACACGAGCCCATCACGACCGCGAGCTGCACAATGCCGCGCGCCGACATATTCGCCTGGTTGTAGAAAATGCGCCCGAAGTGATCCTTGTCGGGGAAGACCTGATCCTGCAGCGGCAGGAACGCGCCACCCGAATCGACGAGATAAATGCACGGCAAGTGGTTCTCGGCCGCAATTTCCTGCGCGCGCAGGTGCTTCTTCACGGTGATCGGATAATACGTGCCGCCCTTGACCGTCGCGTCGTTGGCGACGATCACGCACTCGCGTCCGCAGACGCGGCCAACGCCGGTGATGATGCCGCCGGAAGGAACGACGTCCTCGTACAGTTCATGCCCGGCGAGCTGGGCGATCTCGAGAAACGCCGAGCCCGGATCGAGCAACCGATCGACGCGTTCGCGCGGCAGAAACTTGCCGCGTTCGACGTGGCGCGCGCGCGAGCGTTCATCGCCGCCCAGCGCAACCCGGGCCACGAGCTCGCGCAGTTCGGCGCTGAGCTTGCGGTGGTGGACGGCGTTCGCCTGGAACGCGCTCGTGTTCGGATCGATCTTGCTGCTGATGGTGGCCATCGCTACCAGACCCCTGTATTCGGATACGCGCGGACAATCTCCGCTGCGAGCGTATGGCGCAGCGCATCGATATCGTCGGGTCGCGTGCGGCGATACCGCGCGACTTCATCGATGGCCAACGGTTCGAATTGCGCTGGGCGCGACGCGCCGGCGAATTCGACGATGATCCAGTTCAACACCGCGGTGAGTTGCCGGTCATCGAGCAACGAATTCGCCGCACCCGGCACTTGCGCGAGATAGGCGCGTCCCTGTGGGATCGTCAGATAGTAGCCGACGCGGTCCTTGAGTCGCGGAATCGCCGGCGGTGTCCCGCCGCCATCCACGAGATGACAGCCCATACAATTCAGGATGTAGTCCTGGCGCGGTTCGGCCCACACAGCGGCGCTGTGGCCGAGAAGACCGGCAACGATCATCACGTGGATACGCACGTCAATCCGCGACAGCGAGTCCGAGCACCACGGACGTCGAACAGTGGTACAGGTTCGTCTTCGTGCCATGGCACCAGTTGATGTCGTTGCTCTGCGCCGGCTGATACACCGGGCGATCCCCTTCGTTGCGTTGGCAGTTGCAATGCCCGCACGCGCTTTTGCCACAACAGTCGTTGTACGAAATGATGTAGTCCCTGCCATCCACGGGGTTGCGGCACGTACCGATCCAGGTGACCGGCGACGGCTCGGTGCCGGGTGGACAACTGTTGGCGGACCCGCCACAACAGCTGCACAGGTAGCCGTCGATCGCACAGTGGCGCCAGTATTCACAACTGCTCGGGTCGCCGCTCTCGCTCGGTTGCGGCGCACGCGCCGGGTCGGCCGCGTGCGCACGCGCGACGGGCAACAGCGGAATCGTTGCGCCACCCACCAGCGCGATGCCGACGCGCGACAGAAAGTCCCGCCGCGACGTGTTGCGGGCGACGCGCCGCGTGCTGCGAGTGATCCAGTCGTCGAGCCAGTTCATGCGTTCACCTTAAGCGCCGTTTTGGCGCTCATGAATTCGTTGATGCTCGCAACACCCAAGCGTTTTGCTTCGAGCAGACTTTCGATGTGCTCGCGGGAATTCACCAATCCCTTCGCGACCAGCACGCCCGCCTCATCGAGCAACGCCGCGTACGGCAGCTTGCCGACCTGCAACGCAACGCCCAATTCCTGCGATACGACATACGGTATTGCATGCAGGCGCCGCTGCGCGACATAGGCCTCGTGTTCCGCCCGCGTGCTGCCATCGCTGACGAGCACCAGATCGAGCCAGTTGCGTTCTTCGTTGGCGATCCGGGTCACGACCGGCAGCAGTGCTTTGCACAGCGGACACGTCGGCGACACGAAAAACAACAGCACACCGCGCCCGACGGCCGCAAACGACGCAAGCTCCAGGTGTTGTCCATCGAGCGTCGTCAAAGCGAGCGGCGGTGCCAGTTCGCCCGGCTTGATGCCACCGGCCAACGTCAACGCCCCGGCCGGCGCGAGCCGCTCGTGCAGCACGCCGATCTGGCGCGCCAGCGCCAACACCACGAGCACGAGTGCGCCGAGCAGAATCCACAGCAGAATATTCGACACGACAAGCGCCGACATCACACCCACTCCTCGAGCCGCGCCCGCGCCGCGAGCAGTTGGTTGGTCGCCGCATACAGCATTGCGAGCACTGCGGTGCCGCCGATCACGCTGACGAAATCCAGCCAATGCAGCGGACGAGCGACGCTCGGAAGCAGTGCAATCGCAGCACCGAGCGCGAGCAACGTGTTGCGAATAATCAATCCGAGCGACAACGGCTGCGCCGCGCCGCCGCAGCCGCAGTCGATGTCACGCCGCCCGCGCGCGAGGTTGAGCCCCATCGCGGCCGCGTACGCGAGCAACAGCGCGACCGCGGCCACATGTGCCTCGACGCGTTGCAACAACGCACCGATCCCGACCGCGATTTCGACACCGACGATGCTCCAGGCCGCGACGCCGACGAGCGCCGCGGGCAGTACGCGATACGTCGCGAGCACCACGCGGAAGTCGCCGATATCGTTGAGCTTATGCGTTGCCGCGGCGAGAAAGAGCCAGCCGAGGCCGAGGCGCGCGATCAACGGGATCACGGGGTCGATGCTCATGGGACCTGGATGAAGCTCGGCGAGACCGGCGGTCCCTCGATCGTGCGCAGCGCCGCGCCACTGCGCGCGTCGTAAACGTCGATTGCGGGCCGGGCTTCCGAATCGGTGATCAGCAGCGGCGCAGCATCCTTGGTGACGCCGAGATTCGTCGCCGGATCGTGCAACGCGAATTGCGCGACGCGCTTGTGCGTGCCGATGTCGTATACCCACACATCCTTGCCCGCATCCTTGTGGCCGAACGGCCCGCCTTGATGAACGATCACGTAGAGGCGCGCGAGAGGAGCGTGCACCGCGTTGAACTGGCTGCCCCCGACTCTCCATCCATCAGCGCGTTCCTGATCGTTGAAGAGCGACCACGGCTTGCCGATCTCGACCTTGCCGGCCTTGAACGTTACCGGGTGCACCATGCCTTCGAACGAAAAGAAGAACCACGTATCGCCAACGCGCGACGCTTTTTCGGTGAGCGGATCCTTGTTCGGGTCGAAGAATTTTTCGCTGTGCGACTTGGCTTTCAGGTTGCCGTGTTCATCGACTTGAACCAATTGCAGCGTGCCGTCGCCGCACAACTGTGCAAACGATCGCGCGCCGGTCGGATAGACGAGCGTGCAGCCGGCCGTCTCGATCTCGGTGACGAAACGCTGCGCGCCGACATCGACGACGCTGACCGATGTCGCGGGGGTCATGTTGGCAACGAACATAAAACGACCGTCGTCGCTGAGGCCCTGGTAGGCGCGGTGCGGAATCCCGGTTGCGCGTTTTGGCGGAATGATCACTTCGGCGATCGGGCTCAGTTCCTTCGCGTCGTAGATCGCGACGATGTCGGTCCGCTCGCCGCGGGTGCCGCGGCTGTGGTACATCTCGGGTACATAGATCGCGGATGCGTCCGGCGCGAACTCCACCGCGTTGCCCCACGTACCCGTCGACAACATGCCGAGCATCGAGCCGGTATCCCCGTCGAACAGGTAAACCTTGCTGTCGAGGTAGCCGATGAAGTTCACGTCGTTGACGAAAAACCAGTGCGGCGACGGGGTGCCGAGTTTTTCGGAGAAGCTCTGCTCCGCCGCCAACGGCGCTATTTTTGCCGCGTCCGGTTCAGTCGCGGCGGAACCCCGCGCTGCGACCAATGCGAGCACAACGCAAAACGCGCCGGCAACCCAGCGTCTTTTCATCGGCGGGTCCACTCGAGCGTGTCGTCGAGCGCGCGGCCGAACTTGTCGAAGAGTTCGTGTACCTGGTTTTCGCTGATCACCAGCGGCGGGCAGACCGCGATGGTCTCGCCAATGTTGCGCACGATCAGCCCATGGTGCTCGGCGCGCGCGGAACAGTACGCAGCGACGCCTCTCTTCGAATCGAACGGCGCCTTCGTCGATTTGTTGGCGACCAGTTCGGCGGCGCCGATCATGCCGACGCCGCGCGCTTCACCGACCAGTGGATGATCGCCGAGCGCGCGCAGCCGCGCCTGGAACGGCGTCGACATCCGGGACGCGTGGTTGAAAAGATCGCGCTCCTCCATCAGCTCGAGATTGCGCAGCGCAACCGCGGCGCAGACCGGATGGCCCGAGTACGTAAAACCGTGCCCGAACGTACCGACCTGGCCCGAGGCTTCGACAAACGGCTCGTACAGGAACTCCGGAATCATGACCGCCGACAACGGCAGGTACGCCGACGACACCGCTTTCGCGACGCTCATCGTCGTCGGACGGATCCCGAAGGTTTGCGCGCCGAACGGTTTCCCCGTGCGGCCGAATCCGCAGATCACTTCGTCGTCGATGAAGAAGATGCCGTAGCGGTCGAGCACCGCCTGCACCTTCTCGAAATAACCCGCCGGCGGCACGACGACACCGCCGGCACCCATGACCGGTTCGGCGATGAACGCGGCGACGGTCTCAGGACCTTCGGCCTGAATCAGCGCCTCGAGATTGCCGACGATACGATCGACAAACGCCGCCTCGCTCTCACCGGGTTTGCCTTCGCGGTAATAGTGCGGCGCGTCCGTGTGCAGGATTCCTGCGATCGGCAGATCGAAGTGTTTGTGGAATGCCGGCAGGCCCGTGAGGCTGCCGCTCGCGACCGTGACGCCGTGATAACCCCGTCGACGCGAAATGATCTTCTTGCGCTCGGGCTTGCCGATCACGTTGTGGTAGTACCACATCAACTTCACTTGCGTGTCGTTCGCGTCCGATCCCGACAAACCGAAAAACACCCGCCCCGCGTCGAACGGCATCATCGCCTTGAGTTTTTCGGCCAGCAGCACGCTGGGTTCGTTGCTCTTGCCGCCAAACAGATGCGTGTAGCTGAGCTTCCTGATCTGTTCCGCGGCGACGCGCGCCAGTTCTTCTTCACCGTAGCCGATCGCCGTGCACCACAGTCCCGCCATCCCTTCGAGGTACTGTTTGCCCTTGTTGTCCCAGATGTAGACGCCCTCGGCGCGCATCATCACGGTCGGGCCTTTTTGATGGTGCAGCTTCAGATTGGTCGCCGGATGCAGCAGATGTTCGAGGTCCTTCGCTTCGAGCGATCCCGGTGGTGCCTCGTTGTGCAGATACTGAGTCATGTTTGCTCTCCCACGGTCACGGCTGCTCGTCGAG
>CAYUMA010000242.1:0-8329 GCA_964445675.1 uncultured Pseudomonadales bacterium
GCTCTCGGCGATGACGCCTTTGACACCCAGCAGACGCGTCCCCTTCGCGGCCCAGTCGCGGCTCGAGCCGGTGCCGTATTCCTTGCCGGCGAACACGACGAGCGGCGTGCCTTCGCCCTGGTAGCGCATCGCCGCATCGTAGATGGACAGCTTGTCGCCGCTCGGCACGTGACGCGTATAGCCGCCTTCCGTGCCCGGCACCATTTCATTCTTGATGCGGATGTTCGCGAACGTGCCGCGCATCATCACCTCGTGATTGCCGCGCCGCGAGCCGTACGAGTTGAAGTCCGCGACGTTGACGCCGTGCTGCACCAGATAATGACCGGCGGGACTGTCGGGTTGAATTTCGCCCGCGGGCGAGATGTGGTCGGTCGTCACCGAATCGCCGAGCAGCGCGAGGATGCGGGCGCCGCTCACTTCGATCGGCTGATCGAGGTCGGCGCCGACTTTGAAGAACGGCGGTTGTTTGATGTATGTCGAGTTCTCCCAACCGTACGTGCCTTTTGCATCGACCTTGATCGCCTGCCACGCAGCCGGTCCGGTGAATACGTCGGCGTACTGCCGTTCGAACATGTCGGCAGATACCTGCGAGACGACATCCGCGACTTCTTTGTTGCTCGGCCAGATGTCCTTCAGGAACACGTCCTTACCCTTCGCATCCTGGCCGACCGGATCTTTCGACAAATCGATCCGCATCGTGCCGGCGATCGCATACGCAACGACGAGCGGCGGCGATGCGAGCCAGTTCGTGCGCACCTCCTGGTGTACGCGCCCCTCGAAGTTTCGGTTACCCGACAACACCGACGATACGACCAGATCGCCCTGCGCGATCGCGGCCGAGATCGGCTCGGGCAGCGGGCCGGAATTGCCGATGCACGTCGTACAGCCGTAGCCGACGAGGTTGAAGCCGAGTTCGTCGAGCGACGCCTGCAGGCCTGCCTTCGCGAGATATTCGGTGACGACCTTGGAACCCGGCGCGAGCGATGTTTTCACCCACGGCTTGACCGTCAGGCCGCGTGCGAGCGCTTTTTTCGCGACGAGACCGGCCGCGAGCATTACCGCGGGATTCGACGTATTCGTGCACGACGTGATCGCGGCGATCACGACATCGCCGTGACCGAGGTCATAGGACGCACCGGCGACCTTCGTGCGCGCGCCCTTCGTCGCGCTGCGACCCTGCAGATCGAGTTCGTCATCGACGGCCTTGCGCATGCCCGTCATCGCAACGCGGTCCTGCGGCCGTTTCGGTCCGGCGAGGCTCGGCACGACAGTGCCGAGATCCAATTCGAGCGTATCGGTATAAACCGGGTCGATCGAACTCGCATCGCGCCACATGCCCTGCGCCTTCGCGTACGCCTCGACGAGCGCGACGGTATCGGCGGGACGGCCCGACAACTTCAGATAGTTGATCGTCTCGACGTCGATCGGAAAAAACCCGCACGTTGCGCCGTATTCGGGCGCCATGTTCGCGATCGTCGCGCGATCCGCGAGTGGCAGGTGATCGAGGCCGTTGCCGAAGAACTCGACGAATTTGTCGACGACGCCTTTTTTGCGCAACAGCTCGACGACGCGGAGCACCAGGTCAGTCGCGGTAATACCTTCGCTCAGTTTGCCGGTCAGTCGAAACCCGATGACGTCGGGTATCAACATCGAAATGGGTTGGCCGAGCATCGCGGCCTCGGCCTCGATACCGCCGACGCCCCACCCGAGCACACCGAGGCCGTTGATCATCGTCGTATGGCTGTCGGTGCCGACCAGCGTGTCGGGATACGCAACCGTGCGGCCGTTCTCGGTCTTCGTCCAGACGACCTTCGCGAGGTACTCGAGATTCACCTGATGGCAGATGCCGGTGCCGGGGGGCACGACGCGGAAGTTGTCGAACGCCATCTGTCCCCAGCGCAGGAACCGATAGCGTTCCCGGTTGCGCTCCATCTCGATGTCGACGTTTTCAGCGAACGCTTTGCTGGTGCCGAACTTGTCGACCATCACCGAGTGATCGATGACGAGATCCACTGGCGACAGCGGATTGATGATGCTGGGGTCGAGGCCCGCTGCGACGACCGCACTGCGCATCGCCGCCAGATCCGCAACACCTGGCACGCCAGTGAGGTCCTGCATCAGTACACGCGCCGGCCGATAGGCGATTTCTTCTGCGGGCGGCGGCGTGATCGCCCAGTTGCCGAGCGCTCTGATGTCTTCCTTGCGCACGCTGTTGCCGTCTTCGAAGCGCAACAGATTCTCGAGCAGGATCTTCAACGACATCGGCAAGCGGCTGACGGCGCCAACGCCGGCACGCTCCGCGTCGGGGAGGCTGAAATAGTCGAACTTCTGTTTACCGACCGTCAGTGTTTTACGCGTCTTGAAGGTGTCGTCACTCATGCGCATCGTTCTCGCAAATTGTCCCGGTGAGGCTGCGCATTCTAGAGCCGCGACAACGAAAGAAAAGCGAAACAGCGAGAACTAACACTTGCCCAGGCGGAAAGTGGGGAACGGAGGGAGAGGTGCCAGGCGTTGCGAAAAGAGCGGTGGCAAGCGAACACGGAACGGTGCCAGGCAATGCAAAGTGTGCAGTGCCAGGCACCGCTCACTTCGCAATGCCTGGCACCATCGCCTTCGACTCAGTGAACCTTAACTTCGATCGCGCGCGGTTTGACTTCCTCGCGCTTCGCGACCTTCAGGTACAACACGCCATCCTTCGCGTTGGCTTCGATCCGGTTCACGTCGGCGTTTTCCGGCAATCGGAAACTGCGCACGAACCGACCGTACTGCCGCTCCACGCGATGCACCTTGCCCTTCACTTCTTTTTCGTAGTTGCGCTCGCCGGCGACGGTCAGCACACCGTCGTTGACGGTGACTTTGACGTCGGCAGCCGCGATCGCCGGTACTTCGAGATCGATCTGAAAGTCGTCGTCGGTTTCACGAATGTCCACCGCCGGACTCCAGTCGCTGCTCGCCAGATTCTCATCCGAACCACCCGCGCGCGGTCCGACGAATCGGTTGAAGAACTCATCGAATTCCCGTGAGGGATTCCACCGTACAATGCTCATGTTCTCGACCTCCACCAGCTTGGTTCATCGGGATCACCTCGATCCCGCTTCCCGAATAATGATGGGGGCAGCACGAGCATATCCAAGGCATTGAAAAGGTTGATCACGATCCCCACACAGCGAAATTTTGTCGCGGAGGCGTAACAAATGACCCGGATGACCCAGCAGGAAAAGGAACTGTTTCTCGCCGGCCTGCACGTCGGCGTGCTCGCGATTCCCAATGGCGCTCAAGCCCCGCTGACGGTACCTGTCTGGTACGACTACACGCCGGGCGGCGAGCTGTGGTTTCTGACGGGCCCGACGTCGCGCAAGGGACGCCTGCTGAAACAAGGCGTGCGCGTCAGTCTCTGCGCGCAAACCGAAACGCCCCCTTACAAATACGTCAGCATCGATGGGCCGATTGTGCTGATCGCACCGTCGGACAAAGAGAAATACGGTCGCCCGATGGCGCGCCGCTATCTCGGCAATAAGCTCGGCGACCAGTACACCGACGCAGGCGACGACACCGAACCGAGTGTGATCGTCCGCGTCCGACCGGAGCGCTGGCTCGCCGTCGACTACGGGAAGCGTTAGTGGCGAGTCAGGCTGCGCACGAAGGCACCCGCTAACGTGGCAATGCGCGGCGCGAGTGCGTCGGGAATGTTGTGGCCCATCCCCGCGATGATCTCGAGCCGCGCGCCGCGGATCGCCGCGGCCGTGTCGTGGCCGGCCGCGACAGGAATCAGCGGATCGTCGGCGCCGTGGATCACGAGCGTCGGCACCGACAGTGCACGTAGTCGCTCCACGCGACTGCCATCGGCGATTGCGGCTTGCATCTGGCGCGCGACTCCGGCGGGACGATAACTGCGCTGATACGCACTGCGCGCCGCGGCGAGCCGCAGCGCCAACGGTTCCGGATACGCCGGACTGCCGAACACCGCGCGGTTCTGCGCATTCAGCTCGATCAACGCGTCGGGGGTCGTCGCGTTCTCGACCAGACGCGCCCGCATCTCTGCCGACGGCAGCGGCAGATCCGGATTGCCCGTGGTCGACATCACACTGACCAACGACCACACACGGTCGCGATGTTCGATCGCGACGTGCTGCGCGATCATGCCACCGAGCGATATCCCCAGGATGTGCGCGCGCTCGACCCGCAGATGATCGAGCAGCCCAACGACGTCGTTGGCCATGTCCTCGAGGCGATACGGTGGTGCACCGGTCGCCTGCGTCATTTCCGTCGACAATCCGGCGTCGCGGTTGTCGAATACGACGACGTGCAGACCCTCGCGAACGAGGCTGTCCAATAATGCCGGCGGCCATTCGATGAGCTGGGTGCCGAGCCCTCGAATCAGCACGATCGTTGGATTGTGCGCGTCACCGTGGGTCTCGTAGCACAACGACACGTCGCCCAGATCGGCCATCGCCACTGGGGTCACTCCTGCACGATTCGATACACGCTCTCGCCCGCTTCGCGAATACCGTTCGCCTCGAAGTGCGGCGGCACGCGGTCGGATACGGTTGCCTCGAGCACGTCGATCGAACAGCGCGATCCGAACAACGCTTCGACCTCCGCCGCCGACACCGAAAACGGCGGCCCCGCGACGCGTGCCTGGTCGTATTCGATCGTCAGCAACAGAATTTCGGCCCGCGGCGGCAATATCGACAAAAGATGATCGGCGTAACGCGCGCGCATCTCGAGGGGCAGCGCGACCAGCGCGCCACGATCGAATACCGCGTCGACGCCCGTGAGTTCAAGCGGCGTCAGCTCGAAAAAATCCCCGCAGTAGATGTCGATGCGCGCGCTTTCGTACAACGTCAACGCGCCGTGCTTGCGCTGGGTGCTCGGCAGTTCCGCTTCTGTGAAGAACGCATCGATCGCGGCGGCGGCCAGCTCGATGCCGAGCACCGGATATCCTTGATCGGCGAGCCAGAGCATGTCGCGGCTCTTGCCGCACAACGGAACGAATACGCGAGCACCGGGCGGCACCTCGAGCGAGGGCCAGTGCGTAACCAATCGCGCATTGAACTGCGCCTGATGAAAACCAATCTGATTCAGGCGCCAGCGGTCGAGCCAGAATTCGCGATTCACGTCAGAATCCGGCCGCGCCGCCCCGATTGCGCGGATCGCTCATGCCCAACAGTTCATCGCCGACGCGCATTACCGAGTTCGCATCACCGATTCCGCGGCCCCACGGCAACGTCACTAGCGTATGGCCGCGGCTCTCGAGGATCTTGCGCGTATCGGGAGAAATGCCGTTCGGTTCGTACACGACAGTGTCCGGCATCCACTGATGGTGGAAGCGCGGCATGCCAACGGCGTCGGACAGATCCATGCCGTGATCGAGCACGTTGATGACGACCTGCAGCACGGTTGTAATGATCCTGCTGCCTCCCGGCGATCCCGTCGCCAGTATGGTTTGGCCAGCAGCATTCACGACGAGCGTCGGCGCCATCGACGACAACATGCGTTTGCCCGGTTCGATCGAGTTTGCCTCGCGGCCGATCAAGCCGAAGGAATCGGGTGTGTTCTCGCGCGACGAAAAATCGTCCATCTCGTTGTTCAGCAAAAAGCCAGCACCCTCGACGACGATTTTCGAACCGAACGGGAGATTCAGCGTCGTTGTGTACGCGACGGCGTTGCCGCTGGCGTCCATCACAGACAGGTGCGTCGTCTGCGGACTTTCGTGCGTCAACGCGCCGGGACCGATGCTCGTCGACGGACTCGCTCGCGTCGGATCGAAATCAGCAAAACGCGAGCGCGCGTATGGCTTCGACGTGAGTTCGCGTTGCGGCACCGGATAGAAGTCGGGATCCCCCAGATACTGCGCGCGATCAGCATAAGCGCGACGTTCCGCTTCGATCATCAGGTGGATCGTCGCCGCGGAACCATATCCCAGCGCTTTCAGGTCATACGGCTCGAGCATGTTCAACATCTGCACGACCAACACGCCGCCCGACGACGGCGGCGCCATCGAGTAGATCGCGTAACCTCGATATGTGCCGCTGACGGGCTCGCGCCACACCGAGCGATAGTCCGCGAGGTCCTTCGCGCTGATGAGTCCGCCGCCGCGCTGCATTTCGGCGACGAGCAGGTCCGCGGTCTTGCCCGCGTAAAATCCGTCTTTGCCTTTCGTCGCGATCAGTTCGAGCGTCTTGGCGAGTTCCGGTTGCCGGAATCGGTCGCCTTGCTGATACGCGGAGCCATCCGACTTGATGAACACGCGCGCGCTACCGGGGTATTTGCGGAAATCCTCGATCGACGCTTGAAAACCCGCCGCGAGATCGTCGTTGAGATCGAAGCCGTCCTTCGCGAGCCGTATCGCGGGCGCGAGAATCTGTTTGCGCGACAGCGTGCCGTATTTTTCCAGCACGTCGAGCATTCCCGCGACGCTGCCCGGTACGCCCGACGCGAGATGCGTGCGCGTCGACAGTCCCGGCACGATGCTGCCGCTGGCATCGAGATACATGTCGCGCTCGGCCCGCGCGGGCGCGCGCTCGCGGTGGTCGTTCGTCACGACGCGTCCGTCGCTCAAACGGATCACCATCAGGCCGCCGCCACCGATGTTGCCGGCCCCGGGATACGTCACCGCCAACGCAAAACCGGCGGCGACGGCAGCATCGATCGCGTTGCCGCCCGCGCGCATGATGTCCGCGCCGACCGCGGAGGCGATCGCGGAACGCGACGCGACCATGCCGTGACTGCCGCGAATGGCTTCCGGACTTGCCGCGAACGCGAGTTGCGCGACAACAACGAGGACGAGACCGACAAGCCGGCGGCCTGTGCTATACATGCATTTCTCTTTATCCAGCTGTTATTCAAGCAACGACGGCGATTCTGACGGATGGCCACGCCGACCGGCAACTTATTGCGACGTATCGCGCTCGATGCACAAGGCCTGACGCGCGCGGCGCCGTTCGGTCGCGGCATCGACGCCGCGCAACGGGCGCTCGAACAACTCGGCTACGTGCAGATCGATACGATCTCGATCGTCGCCCGCGCGCACGATCACACGTTGTGGAATCGAGTTCCCAATTATCGTCCAGCGCACCTCGATCGCCTCGTTAGCGAGCGGCGCGTGTTCGAATACTGGTCCCACGCGGCCGCTTACCTGCCGATGCGCGACTATCGCTTCGCGCTGCCGCGGATGCACGCGATCAAGGCTGGCCAGCGGCATTGGTTCAAGGCCAAGGATCTCGTGTTGATGGCTGCCGTGCTCGATCGCATCCGCGCAGAAGGTCCGCTCATGGCACGCGATTTCGAAACGCCAAAAGGGCGTAGCCAGGGCTGGTGGAACTGGAAACCCGCAAAACGCGCGCTCGAGCAACTCTACATGCAAGGCGATCTGATGATCGCCGGTCGCGACGGCTTCCAGAAAGTGTACGACCTGCCTGAGCGCGTGTTGCCACCGGGCACGGACACTACGCCGCCCACTGTCGAGGAATATGCCAACCACCTGCTCGAAACGTCACTGCGCGCGCACGGCTTCGTAAGCCCAAAACACGTCACGTATGGTCGTCCGGGTACCGCGATACGCGCGGCACTTCGCGCGCGGCTCGAAGCCGATGTGGCAGCCGGAAGCCTCGTCAGGATCGTCCATCTCGACACCGATTATTTTGCGCGTCCCGAACTGCTCAATCAGCGCGCTCCGCGCTCATCCGCGCGCGTTCGGCTGTTGTCGCCGTTCGACAATTCGATCATTCAGCGCGACCGCAATGTCTCGGTGCACGACTACGACTACCAGCTCGAGTGCTACGTGCCCGCCCCGAAACGACGCTTCGGTTACTTCTGTCTGCCGATCCTGTATCGCGACGCCTTCGTCGGCCGCGTCGATTGCAAGGCGCAGCGGCGCCAGCGGCGTCTCGACCTCGTGCATCTGCACATCGAACGCGACATCGACGACCGCGGCCCTTTCATCACAGCATTCGCCGAGGCCGCGCGCGAATTCGCAGCATTCAACGACTGCGACGAGGTCGTGCTGGTCAAGGTCTCACCGCAACGCTGGGAACGGGACGTGCGCAAAGTTCTGGCGGCTGGTGTCTAATCGTTGGGCGCTGCAAGGGGAAGCATCAATGAACTACAGTCATCCGGAATACTTGACCTCAGCCGACGACGTCGAAGACGGTATCGAGCGCCGCGACAAGCGGCTGCGGATTTTCGACACCACGGTATTTCTGCGTCCGGATCCGCCGCGGTATCGCGTCGAAAGCGGGCGCGAGAGTTATTTCACCGCGCACATTCCAACCGCGGGATTCCTCGACCTGACAAAAGGGCTCTCCGATGAGACGAGCCCCTTTGCGTT
>CAYUMA010000243.1:0-5434 GCA_964445675.1 uncultured Pseudomonadales bacterium
CCAACGAGATCGTGAAGGGGTCGCGCCGGTGCGTACGGCGCTCGTCATCGAGCCGCGCGACGGACGGTTGAACGTATTCATGCCCCCGGTCGAAACCGTCGAGGACTACATGGATCTGCTCGCGGCGGTAGAAGACACCGCCGCCGAATTGTTGATGCCGGTTCATCTCGAAGGTTACGGGCCGCCGTCGGATCCGCGCCTCAACGTCATCAAGGTGACGCCGGATCCCGGCGTCATCGAAGTCAATATTCACCCGTCGCACAGCTGGGACGAGATGGTTGCCACGACGACGGCGATCTACGAAGAAGCGCGCCTGACGCGGCTGGGTACCGAGAAGTTCATGCTCGACGGCCGGCATACCGGCACCGGCGGCGGCAATCACGTCGTGCTCGGCGGCCCGACCGCAGCCGACAGCCCATTTCTGCGACGGCCCGATCTGCTGCGCAGCCTCATCACGTATTGGCAACACCATCCGGCACTGTCGTATCTGTTCTCCGGCATGTTCATCGGTCCAACGAGCCAGGCGCCGCGCGTCGATGAGGCAAGACACGATGGTCTGCACGAACTGGAACTCGCCTTCACGGAAGTGCCGGATCGCTCGCAAGGCACGCCCGCGCCGTGGCTCGTCGACCGGATCTTCCGCAACCTGCTGATCGACGTAACCGGCAATACCCATCGAGCCGAGATCTGCATCGACAAGCTCTACTCGCCCGACACCCCAACGGGGCGACTCGGTCTCGTCGAATTCCGCGCGTTCGAGATGCCACCGCACGCGCAGATGAGCCTCGTGCAACAACAGTTGCTGCTCGCGCTGGTCGCACGTTTCTGGAACACGCCGTATCGGGCAGACCTCGTGCGCTGGGGCACCGCGCTGCACGATCGATTCATGTTGCCGCATTTCGTGTGGCACGACTTTGCGGACCTGATCGGCGATATGAATCGATCGGGCTACGCGTTGGAACTCGACTGGTTCGCGCCGCATTTTGAATTTCGTTTCCCGCGCTACGGCGAGATTCGCTATGGCGACATGACGCTCGAACTGCGCCAGGCACTGGAGCCGTGGCACGTGATGGGCGAAGAGGGCGCGCCGGGCGGAACGGTTCGTTACGTCGATTCGTCGCTCGAGCGGCTTCAGGTCAAGGTGACCGGCTTCGCTCCGGAGCGGTTTGCGATCGGCTGCAACGGCGTGCGTGTGCCGATGACGCCAACCGGCGTCAATGGCGAGTACGTCGGCGGCGTGCGGTTTCGCGCGTGGAAACCGGCCGCGAGTTTGCACCCGACGATCGAGGTCGATGCGCCGCTCGTATTCGACGTGTACGACCGCTGGTCGGCGCGTTCGGTGGCGGGTTGCACGTATCACGTAGCGCATCCGGGCGGGCGCAATTTCGAAACCTTTCCGGTCAACAGCTACGAGGCGGAGAGCCGGCGCCTGACGCGTTTTTTCGCGATCGGACACACGGCGGGACATGGTTCGCCGCCGCGCGATATCGAGCGCCGCGAATTCCCGCACACGTTGGACCTGCGCTGGAGCTGATGTGATCGACGCGGCCGACGATCGCTCGTTAGACCCCATGGTGGCGGGGTATCACCCACCCGCCGGCGGGTTCGATGAAATGCTGGAACCCGACGGCACGCTGCGGCTCCATTGGCGGACGTTCATCGAAGGATTGACGGCAATGGGTGGCGAGGGTCGTATGCATGCGGCGGAGACGGCCGCACGGATGCTGCACGACAACGACGTCACGTATGTGGCGCAGGGCGCAAACGGGGAATCCGCGCGGGACTGGCGGCTCGACATGTTGCCGTTGTTGCTCCCCCCAGCGGAGTGGCACGCACTCGAGACGGGACTGATTCAGCGCGCGCGGCTGCTGAACATGATCGTCGCGGATCTGTATGGTCCGCAGCAGTTGCTGAAGTCGCGTTCGTTGCCGCCGGCGCTGGTATTCGGCAATCCGGAATTTCTGCTGCCGTGTCACGGCGTTGGTGCACGCGATGGCACCTTTCTGCACCTGTTGGCGTTTGATCTCGGCCGCGCGCCGGACGGTCAGTGGTGGGTATTGAGCAATCGAACTCAAGCTCCGGCGGGGGCGGGCTATGCGCTCGAAAATCGCATCATCACGTCGCGCTGTCTGCCGGACGTGTTCGCGAGCTGCAACGTGCATCGACTCGCGCCGTTTTTCCGGGGCTTCAGCGAGAACCTGCTGAGTCTGGGCGGGCACGAGGATCACCTCGCCGTGGTGTTGTCGCCCGGCCCCAGCAAGAGCTATTTCGAACACGCGTTTCTCGGACGTTATCTCGGCTACCCCATCGTCGAAGGTCCGGATCTGACGGTGCGCGCGGGACGCGTGTATCTGAAGACCCTCGAAGGTTTGAAGCCGGTCGAACTGATCCTGCGGCGCCTCGATTCGAATCTGTGCGATCCGCTGGAGTTGCGCGCCGATTCGAGCCTTGGAGTAGCCGGGTTGCTGCAGGCGGCGCGGGAGAATCAGGTCGTGATAGCCAACGCCGTCGGCAGCGGCATCGTCGAGAACGAGGCGATCATGAGCTTTTTGCCGAATCTGTCGCGTCAGGTGTTGGGCGAAGATCTGCAGATCCCGAGCATCCCGACGTGGTGGTGCGGACAGGCCGCCGAACGGGCGCACGTACTCGCGCACCTCGATGAACTTGTTGTACGTCGTGCGTTCGCGGCGCGCTCGATGATCGCGAGCGGCAGCCGCGGCTACTTGACGTCGGAGTTTGCCGGAATGTCGGATGTGGCGTTGCGCGAAATGATCGCCGAGCGGCCGCATGAATACGTCGCGCAGCACGACATCGAACTATCGACCGCGCCGTTCTGGTCGGACGAGGGACTCGTGCGCGCGGAGCCGCTGACGTTGCGCGTTTACGTCGCCGCGACGAAAGATGGATATCGGGTAATGCCTGGCGGCCTCGCGCTGCTGACCCGCGAAGGACCGGCCGGTGAGCAGCGCGCCGCTACGGACTTCAGCAAAGACGTCTGGGTGATGTCGGATCAGTCTGTCGATACGTTCAGCCTGCTCGGACGCTCGCTGCAGGCGACGGCGCTGCGTCGTTCCGACCGGGATCTGCCGAGCCGCACCGCGGATAACCTGTACTGGCTGGG
The DNA here is from genome assembly GCA_964445675.1 of uncultured Pseudomonadales bacterium. Lineage (GTDB taxonomy): Bacteria > Pseudomonadota > Gammaproteobacteria > Pseudomonadales > Azotimanducaceae > DATJGR01. Next base: position 3,122 of record CAYUMA010000243.1, read on the forward strand.
ACGTTATCTCGAACGCGCAGAAGGTGCGGTGCGCCTGTATCGAAGCTTGTTCTCGAACCTATCGGGCGAGGGCAGCACCGGCAATGATTCCGGGACACTCGATACACTTGCGCGATTGCTGGTGTCGCAGGAGCGGCTGACTGCCCGCCGGGCACGGCGCACCACCGCGGCCGGGAGCAAGGTGGTCGAACAGGAGTTGTGGCAGGTCCTGTTCGATCCGGAATCGCCTGACGGATTGGCAAAGGTGCTCGGCAACGTCGAGCGCACAGCCGGTCTCGTGCGCGAGCGGCTGTCAGCGGATGCATGGCGCATACTGGAAAATCTGACGCACGTGCCTGAGGTCCCATGGCGTGCACGGGCGATCGGCGACGCCGTCAAGTTGCTCAACACGATGATCCAGAATTTGTCGGCGATCACCGGCGTGATTCAGGAGAACATGACGCGCGGCTACGGCTGGCGGTTGCTGGATCTGGGCCGGCGGATCGAGCGGGCCCGGTTTGCAGCGCGTTTGATTCGCGGATTGACGACCCAGGGCGAGCCCGCCGAGAGCGGCGCGCTGAACCTGCTGCTCGAACTCGTCGACAGCACGATGACGTATCGATCGCGCTACAAGTCGCTGCCGCAACTGCCGGCGGTGTTGGACCTCGTGATGTCCGATGACTCGAATCCACGCTCGCTGATCTTTCAGATCGCCGAGATCGAAGAGCATCTGTCGGTCATGCCGCTTGAACAGGTATCGGGACCGGTCAGCGACGCGCAGAAGATCGTCATCAGCCTGCTCGCCGAACTGAGACTCGCCGACGTGAAGAAGCTCGCCTCCGTGCGCAGCAAAGCAGGGCTGCGTACGCACCTCGATCGTGTGCTCACGCGGATCGAACTCGGTGCGGACGAACTCTCCGACGTGATCGAGCGCACGTACTTCAGTCACTCGCTCGAACGCCAGGTATCGGGATCCGCGCGGCCGGGCGCGCCAGCATGATCTACGACATCAGTCACGACACGATATTCAACTACGCAACCGCCGTCAGCGTTTCACACCAGTTGTTGCGGCTCTCCCCGCGCGAAACTGCGCAGCAGAGGCCACTGCACAACCGCGTGATCGTCGAGCCGGCGCCGATCATGCGCCAGACACGGAACGATTTTTTCGGCAACGAGATCACGTACTTGACGGTGCAGGTCCCACACGAGCGGCTGACGATTCGCAGCGCGTCGCGCGTCGAGGTGCAGGCCTTCGATGCCCCATTGCCCGATCAGGGCCCGACGTGGGAGGCGGTCGTCGCGGCGCTGGACCCGGCCACCGACCGCAACGCATTGGAAGCCAGTCAATTCGCGTTCGCGTCGCCGTACGTCGGCATCGACGACGATGTGCGCGAGTTCGCGCTGCAGACGTTCAGCAGCGGCAAAGGGTTCGTCGCCGCGCTGCTGGAATTAACTGCGCGGATTCATCGCGAGTTTGTTTACGAAGGCGGCGTCACCGACATCTGGACGCCGGTGAGCGAGGTGCTCGCGAAGCGACGCGGCGTGTGTCAGGACTTCGCTCACCTCGAGATCGCCGCGCTGCGCAGTCTCGGCTTGTCCGCGCGTTATATGAGCGGCTACCTGCTGACGCATCCCGCGCAGGGTAAGGAGCGGCTCGTTGGCGCGGACGCATCGCACGCGTGGGTGGCGGCGTGGTGTCCGGACTTCGGTTGGCTCGAGTTCGACCCGACCAACAACGTAATGCCATCCGACGAGCACATCACGCTCGCATGGGGCCGCGACTACGGTGACGTCAGCCCCACGACGGGAGTCATCGTCGGCGGCGGCGCGCACACGGTCAGCGTTGCGGTCAGCGTTGAATCGATCGCGGCCGATCAGACAACTGCCTGATAAACGCGGCGTTTGAAGTCGTGACTGAACGGGTGCCAGAAACCGGGCAGTCGTTGTGTGAACACGATCGCCGCAATGTCCGCCCGCGGCGCGATCCACGAGTGCGTCCCGGCGACGCCGCCCCAGTGATATTCGTCGACCGCGATGTCGGGTTCGCCGGCCGCCGGTTTCATCGGGTCCATCGGGTCAACCGGAATGTAGTTGGCGGCAAATCGAGCCTGCTTTTGCGCGGGGACGTAGAAATCAGTGTCGTGCATGCCGAGCGGTCCCAGAATCGTCGATTTCAAATAGTCGCTGAAGCGTGCGCCAGACCAGACCTCGACGAGGCGCGCAAGCACGTCGGTCACAGCAACGCTCTGGTCATCGCAAATGCTCCTAACTAAACAGGGCATGCCCGGACGGCGCCGGTTCCGTGCAATCGAGTCCTCTAGATTCGGGTTGAGG
>CAYUMA010000244.1:0-6420 GCA_964445675.1 uncultured Pseudomonadales bacterium
CTCCGGCGGACAGTTGATGCGGACGTCGACGATCGACGTCCCCGCACCGGGCGAGGTGTAGCCGAGCATGTCGCCGTGACGCCAGGGCCCGCGCCCGAATCGTCGCGGAATGCGCGCATCGAGCGTCACCGGATACCCGCCGGGCAGGCAGATCTGGCCGCCGTGCGTGTGACCGCACAACAACACATCGAGACCTGCCTGCGCCGCCTGACGATACACCTCGGGGGTATGCGACAGCAGAATCGACGGCGCGTCGCGCTGGACCGTCGCCGCGGCGCGCGCGATATCGTCGACGTGAAAAAAGTGCGCGTCGTCGACCCCCGCGAGCGAAAGCTCTGCGTCGCGGCGGCGAAGCGTCACCGATTCGTTCACGAGCATCGTGATCCCCATCGCCTCGAACGCAGGCACCATACGAATACTGTCGTGATTGCCGAGCACGCCATAGATCGGCGCGTCAATGTGCGCGCGCAGGTGCCGCATGCCGTCGAGCGTCGCGTCGATTGGGCCGTAGGTCTTCGCGCGGTAATCGCCGGTCAACACGCACAGGTCGTAGTCGACGCCGCGCACGCGTTCGATCAACGCCCCCAGGAATTCGTCGTTGATGTCGACGTGCAGGTCCGACAGGTGCAGCAGCGTGAAGCCGTCGAACGCGGGATCGAGGCCTTCGATCGGCAGTTCGTTCTCGACGATGCGGATGTCGAGCGCGTTGCGCCGTGCGCGGTTCAGCAGCCCGACCAGCCGCAGGCTCGTGCGAATCAACAAGGGCAGCCGATACCACTCCTCGAGATGCCGGCCGTGCCAGAGGTCGTGGGCGTGCGCTTCGTGCGCCACTTCGATCGCGATGCGCGCACGTGCGCGTTCAGCACCGAGCCGATGCGCAAGCACGCGCTCGATTGAAGCGTCGAACGGTGTTCGGTGCATCGACGCGTCAGTGCGATGCCGCGGCCGTCTCACCAATTCCATAAAGGCGCGCCGCATTATCGTGCAGCACGCTGCGCCGCACCGCGTCGCTCAATCCGCCGAGCACGTCGCGCAGGTGCTCGCGGGCGTGCGGATACAGACATGTCGGATGCGGAAAATCGGTTTCGAACAGCACGTTGCCGGCACCGATCTTCTCGATGAGCCGCGCCGGTCCCTCGCGTTCGAACCAGAAACACGCCGAGATGTTGCGGCGGAATTTCTCCGTCGGGCGCAGCTCGTGGTGTTTCACCTCGGTGGGCACCATCTGATCCCACTGGTATTCACACGCTTCGAGCAGGAACGGGATCCAACCGATGCCGCTCTCGACCGAGACAAAACGCAGCGCCGGGTAACGCTCGAGCACATCGCTGTACAGCAGGTTCGTGATCATCCGCGCGTTGTCGAGGTACAGCAGCGCGCCACCGACCGCCATCCGGCATTCCGGACCGAGCGATGGCCACGGCGCGCTCGTGAACAATTCCGTGCCGGCCGCCGCGATGTGGAAATTCAATGGCGTCGCCAGTTCCGTTGCGGTCTCCCAGAACGGATTCCACGACGCATCGCCATAGTCGGGCAGACCGATGCGCTCGGGCGCGTCGGTGATCGTGAAGCCCGTCAGCCCGAGCTGCGTGCGTGCGCGCCGCATCTCGACGAGCGTCGCCGTGCGATCCCAGAACGGCAGAATCGCCTGCGGCCGCAGGCGTCCACCGGACTTGGCTTGCAGCTCGGCCGCCGCATCGTTGTAGATCGTCACACACGCATCGCGCACCGCGCGATCGGTGATCTCGAGAAACCGCGCGCTCGCGAATCCGGCGACGTTCGGGTAAACGATCTGCGTGCCGATGCCGAGTTCATCGAGCAGCTCGAGTCGCGCGACCGGATCGTACGCGGCGGCGTGCAACTGATCGATGTGCGGCAGGAACAGCTTGCCGAACGCCTTGTCGCCGCTCTTGCGAACGACCGACAACCCGATCGGGCCGAGCATCACGTCGCCGACATGCCACAGCTGCACCCCACCCTTCTCGGTGACTCTCGGCATCCGGTCGCGCAACCGCGCCGGCGCGCGCGACGTCCACAGATCCGGAGGCTCGGTCCAGTGCGAGTCGCAATCGACGACGCTCAAGCCGCTGAAAATCTCGTCCAACATCGCGCGCGCTCCACGCTGTGATGCGGCGATTGTATGCCTCTATCTGCTATCGTTTGCGCCTTCCCGGAAGGAGGCATCCACGATGACGCACTCACGCTCGACTCACCTTGCAGCACTCGGCGCAGTACTGGTTCTTCTCTCGGCCTGTAACCGCGATACCCCAGCGCCTGATCCAAAACCCGACGCACACGCGCAACACGCGCCGGCCGCCGACGCGGGCGCCGCACCGAAACTCGCGGACGTACAACCCGACGGCACGACCGCGCCGTTGTTGCACGGCATCGGGCCTCTGCACGTACCGATGTCGACGACGTCGGAACTGGCGCAGAAGTACTTCGATCAGGGCTTCACGCTGCTGTACGGTTTCAACCATCACGAGGCGATCCGTTCGTTCAAGGAAGCGGCGCGGCTCGACCCGACGTGCGGCATCTGCTGGTGGGGCATCGCGCTGGCCTACGGACCGAACATCAACCAGCCGATGGGAAAAGAGGCAATTCCGGAGGCCTGGAAAGCGTTGTTGACGGCGCAATCGCTGCGCGCGGGCGAAACGCCGCAAGAGCAGGCCTATATCGATGCCGTCGCCACACGTTACAACGAAAGTGGTGAGGGGCGTGCGACGCTCGATCGCGCCTACGCCGATGCGATGGCCAAGCTCGTCGCGGCCTATCCCGACGATCTTCAAGCGGCGACGTTATACGCCGAATCGTTGCTGGATCTGATGCCATGGGACTACTACCAGGCCGACGGCGCGCCGAAGCCGGAGACGAAGCTCCTGCTCGCGCAACTCGAACGCGTCAAAGCCGCGAATCCCGAGCATCCGGGCGCGCTGCACTATTACATCCACGCCGTCGAAGCGACGACGACGCCCGAGCGCGCCGAACCCGCGGCCGACGCACTGAGCGACCTCGTGCCGGTGGCCGGCCACCTCGTGCACATGCCGGGACACATCTATCTGCGCGTCGGTCGCTATCACGATGCAATCACCGCGAACGAAGCGGCCGCGGCGGCGGACGAAGACTACATCGCGCAATGCAACGCGCAGGGCTTCTACCCCGCCGTCTACTATCCGCACAACCTGCATTTCCTGTGGTACGCGGCGATGATGGAAGGCCAGAAAAAACTGTCGCTCGACACGGCGCGCAAGATGGCGCAGCACGTGCCGATCGATTTCGCGCGCTCCACCCCCGAAGTGCAGCAGTACCTGCCGGTGCCGATTTACACGCTCGTACGCTTCGCGATGTGGGACGAGATGCTCGCGGAAGCCGCACCGCCGGACGGCGTCCCGTTCGCGACCGCCATGTGGCACTACGGCCGCGGTGTCGCGTACGCGCACAAAGGCGCGATCGACCAGGCGCACGCCGAGCTGAAAGTCCTGCAGGCCGCCGCAGACCTCGGCGCGACCGTAAAAATTCAAGGCCGGCCCGAGATCATCAACGGCATGGTCAGCGTCGCGACCGACATCCTCACGGCCGCAATCGCGAACGCGCACGCCGACCACGCCGCCGAAATCGCCGCGCTAGAACACGCCGTGAAAACACAAGATGGACTGCTCTACACAGAACCGCCGTACTGGTACTACCCGGTGCGGCAGAGCCTCGGCGCCGCGTACCTGCGCGCCAAACGTCCCGCCGACGCGCAGCGCGCGTTCGAAGCAGACCTCGCGTATTTCAAGAACAACGGCTGGTCGTTATGGGGCTTGAGCGAAGCGATTGCGGCGCAAGGGAAAGATGCAGCGACCACACGCGCGGCCCAGCAGGTTGCGTGGCAATACGCCGACATCCCCGTGGGCGCGGCGTTGAACTGATGCCGGAATCGGCGCCACCGCCAACCGCGCCACCGCGAACAGCGCGGCCGCGAACGCTGGGTTTTCACACGCGCGCCGTACACGCCGGCGCGCGGCCGGAACCGGTCACCGGCGCGCGCGCGATTCCGATCTTCCAGACGACGAGCTACGTCTTCGAGGATTCCGACGCCGCGGCTGCGTATTTTAATCTGCAGGAATACGGCAACACGTATTCGCGGATCATGAATCCGACGGTCGCCGCATTCGAGGAGCGCATCGCGAATCTCGAAGGCGGCGTCGGCGCGGTCGCGTTCGCAAGCGGGCTCGCGGCGCAAACGGCGGCGTTGTTCACGATGCTCGAACCAGGCGACCAAGTCGTCGCATCGAGCGCGTTGTACGGCGGCACCATCACGCAGCTGAAGCACCTGCTGCGAAAGTTGTCGATCGGGCTCACGTTCGTCGATCCGGATCGCGCTGGCGCGTGGCGCAGCGCCCTGACCGAAAAAACAAAACTGCTGTTCGGCGAGACGATCGGCAACCCGGCCGGCAATGTGCTCGACATCGAAACTCTCGCGCAGATTGCGCACGACCACGGCGCGCCGCTGATGGTCGACAACACATTCGCAACGCCGTATCTGTGCCGCCCGTTCGAGTGGGGCGCCGACATCATCGTGCACTCGGCGACGAAGTTCATCGGCGGTCACGGCACGAGTATCGGCGGCGTCGTTGTGGATAAAGGAACATTCGACTGGTCGAACGGCCGTTATCCGGTGGTTGCGGCGCCGTCGCCGGCGTATCACGGCCTGAAGTTCCACGAGAACTTCGGCATCTACGGCTACCTGATGAAATTGCGCACCGAGACGCTGCGCGACCTCGGCGCCGCACTCGCGCCGTTGAATGCGTTTTTGTTCATGCAGGGGCTCGAGACGCTACCGCTGCGTATGAAAGCGCATGTCGCCAACGCGCTCGCTGTGGCGCGTTTTCTCGCCGCTGCTCCCCGCGTCGAGCGCGTGCGCTACGCGGGCCTCGATGACAGCCCGTACCGAGCCTTGCGGGAAAAATACCTGCCGCGCGGCGCGGGTGCGGTGTTCTGCTTCGACCTCGCCGGCGGGCGCGACGCCGGCCGCGCGTTCATCGAATCGTTGCAGTTGTTTTCGCATCTCGCCAACGTCGGCGACGCTAAGAGCCTCGTAATTCACCCGGCGAGCACGACACACCGGCAGCTCGACGACGCGGAACTCCACGCCGCCGGCATCGGGCCCGGCACGATCCGGTTGTCGATCGGAATCGAAGACTCGGACGACCTGATCTGGGATCTGCACAACGCGCTCGACGCGGTTACTCAATGAGCGACTATCAGGACCCGCGCGTCATTCAGCGCTTGTTGAACAGTGCGCGCACGATCGCGATCGTCGGGCTGTCGAATAATCCGCTGCGCCCGAGTCATTTTGTTGGGTTCTATCTGCTGCGGCACGGTTACCGCGTTATTCCAGTCAACCCGCGCGAAAAGGAAGTGCTCGGACAGGCCTCGGTCCCGACGCTGACCGACATCGGCGAACCGGTCGACATCGTCGACGTTTTCCGCGAACCCAGCGTCGTGCCGGCCCTCGCGACAGAAGCGGCCGCGATTGGCGCAAAGGCGCTGTGGCTGCAATTCGGCGTCATTCACGAAGCCGGTGCGGCACAGGCGCAGGCCGCCGGTCTCGACGTCGTCATGGATCGCTGCCTGAAAATCGAACACGCGCGTTACCTCGGTCGCATGCACTGGCTCGGCTTCAACACCGGCGTCATCAGCGCGCGTCGCTCGCCGCGGCGCTGATGCTGATGTGGCAACGCATCACTGCGTGGCGCCGTGCCCGCATCCTGCAACGCCACGCGATCGACGCTGCGCTCTGGCAGCGTGTCGTCGATGAACTCTGGATTCTCGATCGCCTGACCGAAGTAGAACTCACGCGGCTGCGCGAACTGGCAACACTGTTCCTGCACCAGAAGACATTCGTTGGCGCGCACGGACTCGCGGTGACAGACTACATGCGTGTCGTCGTTGCCGCGCAGGCGTGTCTGCCGATCCTGAATCTCGGCATCGACTACTACCGCGGCTGGTACACGGTGATCCTGTATCCGGAGTCGTTTGTCGCGCACCGCGAAGTCGTCGAAGACGAGACCGGCGTCGTCCACACGGGCTACGAAGAACTCGATGGCGAATCCGCCGAAGGTGGGCCCGTCGTCCTCGCGTGGCACGAGGCACGGCCACAACGGGACGATGAGGAATACAACGTCGTGCTGCACGAGTTCGCGCACAAGCTCGATGAATTCAACGGCGGCGCCAACGGCTTGCCGCCGCTGCATGCCAGCATGTCGGTTGCAACGTGGTCAGCGGTGATGAATGCGGCGTACGACGCGTTCAATGCCGCGATCGAGCGCGGCGAGGAGCCGCCGTTCGACGACTACGCCGGGACGGATCCGGCGGAGTTCTTTGCCGTGATCAGCGAACTTTTCTTCACCGTGCCCGAAGGGCTGCGTGCCAAGT
>CAYUMA010000245.1:0-1517 GCA_964445675.1 uncultured Pseudomonadales bacterium
ATCCAGGCAGAATGGACACACGACCGTCGCGGGGGATTTGCAATCGACACAGGTCCACACGAGCGGTTCATTGCGCGCGAGCAGGCGAACAGGCGCGGGGCCGATCGAACCCTGTCGCTTGCCTACCAGTTCGCCCGTCAACGCAGTCGTGCTGCCGAAATCGTACTCGTATTCCACCTTACTCGCTGCGCCGGCGAACGCGATGGCAGTCGCAGTGCTCATCGCCAGCTCGCGCCTGCCGAGGCGGAACGCGCTCATATGTCCACAGCATTCCAGCCACAGTTGGCGCAGCAAGGCATCGACGTGACCCAACTGCGCGTCCGCCTTGGCCTCGATGATCAGCCAGTAGCGGGGCGCACCCGCTGGGCCGAAACGAAGGACGACCAGCGGTTGTGGCTGGCCGACTTCGTCGTGCGCGGCGACGCACGCCTCCAAGTGGGCTAGCATTTTCGATTTCATCGCGCGCTGTCCGCACAGCACGCAGAAGCCGGAGTTTGTTGATTTTGCAGGCATGGATGGTTTTGTGTACGCCTAACGCTTAAGCTCAGGCGTCGCGCTGCGCGACCGCTCTGAAGCGCGTATGGTTAGACACGCAGCCTCAGGCAGCATAGCGAATCACTTCAAGCTCGGCAGTAGCAATAGGGTCGCATCTTTGCTTTTGACACTCGCGCAGTTCAAAGATGCTGAATGTCATATATAAAGATTCGACACCGCACTCCGTCGTCGGGCACATCATAGATCAACGCCCGCGACTGAGCCGCGGTGCATCCATCTTGCTGGCGCCGCCGGCTCCAATCGTTGTTAGCCGGGTCCTGCAGCTCAGAGGCTTAACCAGCTATCGCGGCTGGCGCACGTTGTCGTCGACGTGCACGATCCGTCCAGAGCCAATTTTCAGCCCCGTCATGCTCTGCGCTCGGTTCTCCACGATCGAGCCTGGCCGAAACTGCGTGTCGGCCAGCGGCGCGTAGACCTCCAGGCTCGACTGGAGCAACTCGCCCCGATTGAGGACATCAACCTCGTCCATGTTCAGCGCCGAACGGAAGAGGAACACATCCTTGTAGTCGGCTTCCTTCGGAGCGGCCGTGCCTTTGGCGGAACCTGGGCCGCCAATCACGAACCGGTTCGGTTCGAGACGCTCCGCTACAGTACCCGCCAGCTTCCCGTCGACGAAGAACAGCGTTTCGCCCCGCGCCGTGTAGTGGCTCAGCACGATGTGGTGCCACTGCCCCTCGGCCGCAACGCTCGATGTCACGCGTGTGCCGTCGGCACTCGTGTACGACCATTTCCCGTTCGCGACGCCGATGGTCGACGTAAACGGCCGATCGGCGCTCAAGACGGCTTCCTCGAACTCCACAGGACCTCGCCCGGTGTTCGACCGCTTCTGCTCCATCTTCGCAAAGAGCGTAGAGCCGCTGATTGCGGCCAGTGTGCCACTTCCCTGCGTCTTCACCGTCATGCCGACGGCAAACGGGTGCATCGTCGACTCCGGTATGAACGTCAGGGGAGCCGACGCGGCG
>CAYUMA010000246.1:0-1738 GCA_964445675.1 uncultured Pseudomonadales bacterium
AAGTTCGGTCCGTTGTTTTCGAAACGATTGAAGCGCAAACACCCCGGATTCGGCGACACGTTCTTCATCGATGAAGTGTTCGTCAATATCCAAGGTAAGCGTTTCTATCTTTGGCGAGCCGTGGACCAAGACGGCGACGTCATCGATGTGTATCTGCAGCCACGCAGAGACGCCAAGGCAGCGAAACGATTCTTCCGAAGGCTGCTGAGATCGCACGGCAAAAGACCTTGGAAGATCGTGACGGACAAACTACGCAGGTACGGCGTTGCGCATCGAGAACTGCTGCCGGCGACGATTCACGATACCGATCCCTATGCGAACAATCGGGCAGAGCTATCTCACCAACCGACCCGGGTCCGAGAGCGGGGCATGCGTGGCTTTTCATCACCCAAGCAAGCGCAACGATTCCTGAGTGTCCATGCCGTCGTCTACAGCCTGTTCAATCTGCAACGCCACCTGGTATCGGCGGCCTTCTACCGATTCCGTCGGGTGAGTGCATTTGAATCTTGGAGCAACGCGGTTGCTGCATGAGGATGTCGAAAGACTTCTTCGCATCCGATGCTCTTAGCTTGTAAGTACCGTGCGACCATATGTTCGCCGGTTACGAAACCCAGTGGTTCAACACGCGCCCAAATGATCTCGTTGGGAGATCGTGCGCCCCAGATTGATGACGAAGCCGTGGAAGTGCAGGCGCGGGTTGGATGCCAACATAACACTTAAGGCGCGAAAGCGAGAGATCCGAAAGTATTTTGAGCAGGGGAGAACGTCCTGCGCCCGAACGACGCTACGACTGACCCGCTGTCTTAGTAAGGCAGGTTAGTGGTTGATAACCCTTTGAGCTTCGGACTCGGCTCCGGGATTGGCGCCGAACCGCGATGGATCGCGGCATTTCCAGCGTTTCCGACGCATTTCGTAAGGTCGATTCAAATTTATAAGGGAACCAACAGAAACGCTAGGGGGCGACCGTTACAAGTCATTGATTTTAAAGAAATTTGGCTCCGCCTGTTGGACTCGAACCAACGACCCGCTGATTAACAGTCAGCTGCTCTACCAACTGAGCTAAGGCGGAATTGAGGAGGGCGTCAGTTTAATCGGCGTCGATCGATTTGCAAGTGCACAGGCCGGTCGGTCATCGAGCACCGAACACGGTCTGCAAAAACTCCGGCAACCGGTGCACGACCATCAAGTGACCTTCAGTGGGGTAACGATGCAGGATCGCGCCGGGCACTCTCGCCGCCATCAGTGCGGCGTGTTGGGCCGGAACGTTGCGATCGAGGCCGCCCTGACAAAAATGCACCGTACAGCGGATGTCCTCGAGCGCAAAACCCCAGTCCGATGCAAACAGTGTGAAATCCTGCGCGGCGGCGAGCGCCATGGTCGGCGAGTTCGTGCTCATTTCGGTGATCATCATCGTGCGGAATTCGCGATCCTCGAAGATCGCCCGGTCGGGTGCGGGCAGTTGCCGCACCATCAGTTCGATCATTCGCTCGGGATTGCGCCGAACGGCGCCGAATTGGGCGCGCATCAACACGCGCAGCAGCGGGCCCGCGCCGCGCGATAAACGCGTCAGCCACTTGTTCATTGTCATCATGCCGTCCATCGCAACCGGGTCGTACAGCGGGCCGACGCCGCTGACGCACGCGACGCCCGTCAACCGGTCCGGCAACGCATGCGCGCATACGAGCGCGTGCGGACCGCCGCCCGAGAGGCCGAGCCCGCGTTTCACGAGCGTACGGAT